>DASZEO010000001.1:0-6337 GCA_035940755.1 Allosphingosinicella sp.
GACGACCGGCTCGTCGGCCAGCAGCCGAACATAGCCGGCGCCGGCGCGAAGGGCGGCAGCGGCGGTCAGGGCGGCGGCTCCGGGCATCTCGCCGGCGAGCACGGCGACATAGCCGCGGCTGTATTTGTGGTCCGCCGCCCCTGGAGCGCGGAGGCACGGCCGGCCGATCTCGGTCAGCCGGCTCTCCGCCGCGATGCCGATGTCCGCGACGACGAGCCGGCCCATGTCTCGGGCCGCGGGCTGAAGCAGGTGCGAGGGCTTCAATGTCTGGAAGGTGACGGTGAGGTCGTAGTCGGGCACCGCCGACAGCAATGCGCCGTTGTCGGTCGCCGCGCCGCTGGGAAGATCCACCGCGACCCTGACGGCGGCCTGCGCGGCAGCCGACGCCAGCGCCGCGGCCGCCCCGGCTTCCAGCGGCCGGGTGAGGCCGGTGCCGAACAGAGCGTCGATCACCAGCGGCGCCGCGCCGGCCTCGGCGAGGGAGGCGACGGGGCCGGACCAGCTCGCCCGCGCGGCCTTCGCTGCGGGGCTGCCGGGTTCGGCCATCGCCGCCACCCGCACCGACGCACCGCGGCGGGCGAGTTCGCGCGCGATGACATAGCCGTCGCCGCCATTGTTGCCGGGCCCGCACAGCACCAGCGCCGGCATCGGCCCGGCAAAGCGCCAGATCGCCTCCGCCGCCGCCTCTCCGGCTCGCTCCATCAATGACTCGACCGAAGTACCCGC
Organism: Allosphingosinicella sp.; assembly: GCA_035940755.1. GTDB lineage: Bacteria > Pseudomonadota > Alphaproteobacteria > Sphingomonadales > Sphingomonadaceae > Allosphingosinicella. Next base: position 727 of record DASZEO010000001.1, read on the forward strand.
GGCGACGACGGCGGCCTCGGCGGCGCGCATCTCCTCGGCCGTCAGAATGATGCGGCCGTTCACCGCCCCCGGACCGTCGCAGGCAGGCGGAAGGTGTCGCCGCCGACGCTCACTTCGACCCGATCCTCGGCGATGATCGTCACCTGGGCCGTCTCGGCGCCATCGGCGGCGACGACGCCGCGGCCGTCGGTGGTGACGAGCAGCCGGCGAAAGCCGCCGTCGGGCTTGCGCACGATCAGCGTGTGCCCCTCCCCCTCGCCGCGCTCGACGGTGCAGAAGCGCTCGAACTCGGCGGCGCGGCCGATCCGGCACTCGATGCGGCCGTCGAACGGATCGGAGACCGACGAGTCCTCGCCGCCGGCGCTGCCGCAGGCGCTGAGCAAGAGAAGGACCGTGACGACGATTCGCATCGGGGAGCCGCCTATCACCGCCGGCGCAAGGCTTCGAGCCGCTCGGTGAGCGCGTCGGCGCCGATCAGCGCATCGAAGCGGCGGTCCTGCCCGTCGTCGCTTCGGGTGCCGCGGGCGGCGAGCCGGACGGCCTGCTTGAGCGTCGCGAGGCTGTCCGGGTCGTTGGCGGCGATGGCGGCGACGATCTCCTCGACGTCGCCGTCGACGAGGTCGACGAGGCCGATCCGCGCCGCTTCGCCGGCGTCGATGCTGAGGGCGGTGAACAGCAGCCGCGACGCTTGGCCCGGGCCGACCAGCTCGACCAGCCGGTGCACATCCTCCTGCGGGTAGGAGATGCCGAGCTTGGCGGGGGTGATCGCGAAGCGGGCCGAAGCGGCGGCCAAGCGCAGGTCGCACGCCATGGCGAGCGCGACTCCGGCCCCGTAGCAGGCGCCCTCGATCACCGCGACGGTGGGGAGCGCCAAGCCGGCGAGGGCGTCCAGCGCCGAGCGCATGTCCTCGCGAAAGGTGCGGCACGCCGCCTCGTCGCCGCGGAAGCCCGCGAAATCGCCAAGATCGGCGCCGGCGCAAAAAGCCTCTTCGCCGCCGCACAAGACCAAAACCCTCGCCGGCAACTGCTCGACCTTCTCCAGGCAGGCGGCAAGCCGGCCCCAGCCGGAAGCGGGGATGGCGTTGCGCGCGGCCGGCCGGTCGAGCACGAGCCGGACGGCCTCGCCTTCGCGTTCGAGCCGGAACATGGCCGCTTCTGTTGCCGGGGGCGCGGGCGTTTGTCTCGCAAAAAAAAAATGGCCGGGACGCCCGATACGCGGCGGCCCGGCCAAATGAGGTCCGCGGCGCCCGTCCGGTGGAGATCGGGGACCGCGGGCGAATGTCGGCGCGAATACAACCGCGCCTCGACCCGTCGTCGTGCCAGCAGCAAGAGCCGTGCCACGACGCATTCCTGCGGGTTACGATGGTTAACGCGCGCGCGGGGCTGTGCCGCAGCGGGATTCGTGGGTCAGCGGAGACGGGTGGCGAGCGTCCACCAGCCTGGATGAGCGGCGGCGATCGCGGCGGCCGCGGCGTCGCGCTGGGCGTCGCTGTCGTAGAGGCCGAAGCAGGTAGCGCCCGAGCCGGACATCCGCGCGATTTCCGCGTCCGCGAGCGCGGCGAGCGCTTCCGCGATGGCCGGCACGAGGCGACGCGCGGGAGCTTCCAGATCGTTGCGGCCTTCGCGCCAGTCGCCGAGCGGCCCTCGATCGGTGCCGTCCCACGCCTGGAACACCGACGCCGTCGCCAGCGGAATTCGGGGGTTGACGAGCAGCACCGGCGCTCCGCTCAAGCCATCGATCTCGAGGGGCGTGATCCGGTCCCCCCTGCCCTCGCCGCGCGCGGTCCGGCTGAGCAGGCAGGCAGGGGCGTCGGCGCCGAGGCGGGCGGCGATCGCGTCGAGCGGGCGGCCGGCGCCGAGCAGGCGAAGCGCCGCCGCCGCGTCGGCCGACCCGCCGCCAAGTCCCGCCGCGACCGGCAGCCTCTTCTCGAGCGTCAGCGCAGCCGTGCCACCGAGGGCGCGGGCGGCCTTGAGCACGAGATTGTCGGGCACCTCCGCCAGATCCGCAGCGAAGGGCCCGGTCACGGCGAGTGACAGCGAGCCGGCGGGCTCGGCGGTGAGCACGTCGCCGTCTTCGCAGAAGGCGAAGAGCGTCTCGATCCGGTGATAGCCGTTGGCCATCCGCTCGCGCACGTGAAGCGCGAGGTTGATCTTGGCGTAGGCGGTCTCGCGCATCAGCGAGCGGCGAGTTGCGGCGTCAGCCCCGTCTGGATCTTCGAATCGAGCCGGGCGGCGGCCTCGCCCTCGGCATAGACGCGCGCCGCGGCCCACGCGAAGCGGGCCTCGATGCGGCGGCCGGCGGTGAAATAGGCGTCGCCCAGATGCTCGTTGATCTCGACGTCGGCCGGCTCGGCTTCCGCCGCCTGCTCGAGCAAAGCGATGCCTTCGGGGACCTCGCCCTTCAGGAACAGCGCCCAGCCGAGCGAATCGGTGATCGCCGCATTGTTCGGCGCGAGCCGGTGCGCCTCCCTGACCAGCCGCTCCGCCTCGGCCAGGTTCTCGCGGCGGGAGAGCTGCGCATAGCCCAGATAGTTGAGCACCAGCGGCTGGTCGGGGGCGAGGCGATACGCCTCCTCGAGCGCGTGGCGGGCCTGCGGCCAGTCGCCGGCCTCGTCGTGCGCGCCGCCGCGGAACAGCCACAGCGCCCATTCCGGGTAGCTCGACTCCTCCGACCCTCGCAGCTCCAGCGCACGCGTGAAGATGCGGGCGGCGTCAGCGGGGCGGTGCTGGTCCATCAGCACGTCGGCGAAGCGCACCAGATCGGCGACCGTCGCGCCGGGCGCGTGGGCGGCGGCCTCGGCCTCGCTCAGCGCGCGCTCGTCCTGCCCCTCGTCGATCAGCAGGCGGATGCGTTGGTCGCGCGCGGCCGGGGCGAACGGATCGTCGGCCGCTACCGCGCTGAGCAGGGCGATGGCCGTTTCCTGCCGCCCCTGCTGGCCGAGCAGCTCGGCCGAGACCATCAGGGCCTCGCTACCGTGCGGCTCAAGATAAGTGGCGAGGCGGCCAAGATCGCCGGCGAGGGGCGTGAGCTCCTGAGCGTTCATGTCGAGGGCTAGCCGAACCAGCAGCTCTGCAACCCCGCCCTGCGCATCGGCGATCGCCCCGGGGATGGGGCGGCGCGCCTCGATCAGGCGACGGGCGGCGACGAGGGGCGCCTCGTCGCCTTCCAGCAGCGCAAGCGCGCGATTGCGTTCGCCGGCGCGAGCGAGCGCCGCCGCTCCGGCGAGGCGCAGGCGGACCGAGCGGGGCCCCGCATTTCCTGCCGCCTCCAGCACCGCCGCGTCGGCTTCGGGGCGGCGGGCGGCGAGCAGGATCATCGGCCGGTGCTCGGCGGCATAGGCTTCGGCGGCGGGCGAGGCGCTGGCCGCTTCGAGCGCCGCCAAGGGATCGCCCTCGCCGGAGCCGACCGCCAGCCAGGCGCGAAGCACGGGAACGGTGAAGGCAAACAGCTCCTCGCGTTCGAGCGCGTCCACCTGCCGCCGAGCCTCGCGCCAGCTGCGGGAGCGGAAAGCGTCGGCGACGAGCAGGAACCGGGCCTCCGGGGCGACCTCGGTGCCGCGCTCCAGCGCGTGCGCCGCCCGCAGCGCGAGGCGCCAGTCGCCGGCGGTGATGGCATGGCTCAGCGCCTGTGCGGCGACGACCTCGTTCCCCGGCTGGCGCTCCAGAGCAGCAGCGTAGCCGACGCTGGCCTGTCGGAAAGCGCCGGCAGAAGCGGCGGCGCGCGCCTGGGCATAAACGCTCAGCGCCGCTCCCGGCTCGACGCGGGCCTGGGCGGCGGCGGGGAGCGCCAGCGCTCCGGCCAGCAGCGCGCGCGTGAGCAGCTTACATGTTGGGATAGTTCGGCCCTCCTCCGCCTTCGGGGACGACCCAGTTGATGTTCTGGGTCGGGTCCTTGATGTCGCAGGTTTTGCAGTGGACGCAATTCTGGGCGTTGATTTGCAGCCGCGGCCGCCCGCCTTCCTCGACGAACTCATAGACTCCGGCCGGGCAATAACGCTGCTCGGGCCCCTCATATTGCGCCAGGTTCACCTCGACCGGGATGGAGGGGTCCTTCAGCGTCAGGTGGACCGGCTGGTCCTCCTCATGGTTGGTGTTCGACACGAAGACAGAGGAAAGCCGATCGAAGCTGATCACGCCGTCGGGCTTGGGATAGGCGATCGGCGTCACCAGGTCCTTGCGCCACAGGGTCTCGTTGTCGGCGTGGTGGCGCATCGTGAACGGCAGGCCGATGCCGAGATAGCGCATCCACATGTCGACGCCTGCGAGCAGCGTACCGATCGTCCCGCCCCACTTGGCCACCAGAGGCTCGACGTTGCGGACCATCTTCAGCTCTTCGGCCACCCAGCTGTCGTGGAGCGCGGCCTCGAAATCGGCCAGGGTGTCGCCGGACCGGTTGCCGGCGATGGCCGCGAAGGCCGCCTCCGCCGCGAGCATGCCGGACTTCATCGCCGTGTGGCTGCCTTTGATCCTCGGCACGTTCACGAAGCCGGCCGCGCAGCCGATCAGCGCGCCGCCGGGAAAAGCGAGCTTCGGCACGGCCTGCCAGCCGCCTTCGTTGATGGCCCGAGCGCCGTAGGAGACGCGGCGGCCGCCCTCCAGGAACTCGCGGATCGCCGGGTGCTGTTTCCAGCGCTGGAACTCCTCGAACGGCGAGAGGTAGGGGTTGCGATAGTTGAGCGCGACGACGAAGCCGAGCGCCACCTGGTTATTGTCCTGGTGGTAGAGGAAGCCGCCGCCCCACGCGTCGTCCAGCGGCCAGCCCTGGGTGTGGATGACGCGGCCCGGCTGGTGCTTCTCCGGATCGACGTCCCAAAGCTCCTTGAGACCGATGCCGTAGACTTGGGGCTCGCTGTCGCGATCGAGCTCGAAGGTGCGCTTGATCTGCTTGGTCAGGTGCCCGCGCGCGCCTTCGGCGAAGAAGGTGTAGCGCCCGTGCAGCTCCATTCCCGGCTGGTAGTCGGGCCGGTGGCTCCCGTCGCGGGCGACGCCCATATCCCCGGTGGCGACGCCTTTCACCGAGCCGTCGTCGTTGAACAGCACTTCGGCGGCGGCGAAGCCGGGGAAGATCTCCACCCCAAGCGCTTCGGCCTGGCCTGCGAGCCAGCGGCAAAGGTTGCCGAGCGAGACGGTGTAGGTGCCCTTGTTGCTCATAAAGGGCGGCATCAGGACGTGGGGGAAGCTGAACTTCCTGCGCTTCGTGAGCACCCAATGCTCGTTGCTGGTGACCGGCACCGTCAGCGGGCTGTCGAGCTCCCTCCAGTCGGGCAGCAGTTCGTCGAGCGCGCGCGGATCGACCACGGCCCCGGACAGGATGTGAGCACCGACCTCCGAGCCCTTCTCGAGGATGCAGACCGACAGCTCCCGCCCCGCCTCCGCGGCGAGCTGCTTGAGACGGATCGAAGCCGCCAGCCCGGCCGGGCCGGCGCCGACGATGACGACGTCGTAGGGCATCGACTCGCGTTCAGCCATCCGGTGCTCTTCCGCCGCTCCTGTCGTCGCAAACCGCCAACGGCTGGCAGATAAACAGGCGCCCCGCGATTGACCAGCCCGCCGGCGGCTGACTCAATGCTGCCGGGCTGGAGCGGGTGGGACCTAAGTGACGGGGAACTGG
>DASZEO010000002.1:0-3661 GCA_035940755.1 Allosphingosinicella sp.
ACGCCGAGCAGGAAGGTGCCGAACAGGATCTTGCCCATCAGCGGCAGCGCGATGAGGTACCCGACGATGCCGGAGCCGGGCTCGGATGCCGCCGAGTTCATCAGGTTCCAGAACAGGAACAGCACGACTGGGATGGCCAGCAGCGCACCCGCATAAATGACGAGATCGCGGCTGCTGTCGGCGCCCTCGGGGCGTTCGCCGTAGCCGGAGAGCCGGCCGCCGTCGAACTGGATCAGCGCCCAGGAGAAGAGCATGCCGGTGGCGGCCAGGCCGAAGCCCGCCCACCAGCCGACGCCTTCCGCCAGCATCGGACAGAAGAATTGCGAGATGAGCGAACCGAGGTTGATGCCCATGTAGAAGATCGTGAAGCCCGCATCGCGGCGCCGGTCCCCCTGGTCGTAAAGCGAGCCGACGATGGTGGAGATGTTCGGCTTGAAGAAGCCATTGCCGATCGTCACCATCGACAGGCCGATGAGCAGCAGCAAGGTGAAGAAGGTGGAGCGCTCGCCCGACGCCTCGAAGCCGCCCGAAGCGACTCGCCGCACTTCGCGCCCGTCAGGCGCCATGAGCGAGACGCTCTTGTCCTCGTTGCCGCGGATCAGCAGGTTCTGGGTGCCGGCGACGATGAATTGCTGGCGCGCGTCGCCCTCGCCGCGATTGACGACTTCGTAGCGCTGGCCGTCGACCATCGCGAAGGGCCGCGCAGCCTCGCCGCCGAAGCAGAGCGTAAAGTACCCGACAGCCATCATCACCGCGCCGAACTTTACGGAGCGCTTGGATCCCAGATAGCGGTCGGCAAGCAGCCCCCCGACCAGCGGCGTCAGATAGACGAGGGCGGTAAAGCCGCCGTAGAGGCCGGTGGTCGTCTGGTCATTGAACAGGAAATGCTCGGCCAGATAGAGCGTCAGCAGCGCCCGCATGCCGTAATAGCCGAACCGCTCCCACATCTCGGTGGTGAACAGCCGCTTGAGCTGGCGGGGATGCTCGAACCAGGAGCCCTGGTCGCTCCGGCTGACGTCGCGGCGTTCGCCTTCGGTGGTGGTTTCGGGGGCGACGTTGACCATCCGGCACTCTCCTCCGGGACCCGCTTCGCGTGCGAGGCCTCCTGTCTTCAGCGCGGGCACCCTAACGGCGAATCCGCCCTTGTGAAGCGGGATTGTTGGGCGGTGGCGGCGCTGCTAGCGGAGCGGCAAATGTTCAACGACCTCTCTTCGCCGCTGAGCCTGATGAGGACGCGGCGCTCGGGCCGGCCGCGCGACCTCGTCGAGCCGGGGCCGACGGCCCAGGAGCTTCGCCAAATCCTGGAGATCGCCCTCCGCAGCCCCGATCACGGCAAGCTCCACCCGTGGCGGTTCGTCCACGTGCCGAGGGAGCGCCGCGGCGACTTCGCGGCGGTGCTGCACGAGGCCTACAGGGTCGATCATCCCGAGCCGGGCCGGCTCGAGGTGGAAGCCTCGGAACGGTTCGCGCGCCAGGCGCCGGAGCTGGTCGTGGCCCTCTCCAGCCCCAAGGCGAGTCCGAAGATACCGCTGTGGGAGCAGCAGCTCTCCTGCGGCGCCGCCTGCATGAACCTCGTCATCGCCGCCCATGCGTCAGGTTACGCGGCGGGGTGGGTTACTGGCTGGGCCGCTTACAGCGAGCCGGTCCGCAATGCGTTCGGCGCGGAGCCGGAGCGGATTGCCGGCTTCATCTTCATCGGCACTGCCGGTGCGCCGCTGGAGGAACGGCTGCGCCCACAGCCCGATGAGGTGATTTCCGAGTGGACGCCGCGGCAGCCGGAATAGGCTTGACCTTGCTGCTGTATTAGTACAGCATAACGCTATGAACGAAGAGCGCCCAGTCTATCTGCGCCTGCGCGACCGTATTGCCGCCATGATCCTGGAAGGCCGCGTCCGCGACGGCGATCCGCTGCCGTCGGTCCGAAGCCTCGCCGCCGATTTCGGCGCCAATCCGCTCACCGTGGCCAAGGCCTACCAGACCTTCCAGGAAGAAGGGTTGGTGGTCGTCAGGCGGGGCGTCGGCATGTTCGTGGCGCCGGGCGCCGCCGATCGACTGCGGACCGCGGAGCGCAAGGAGTTCCTCGACGAGCGTTGGCCGCAAATCGTGTCGCACATGCGCCGCCTCGGGCTCGAGGTCGACGACCTGGTGGAGCGCGCCCTCGGCTGACCGAGGTGTGTCGGCGGCCGGTCACAATTGACACACTTTTCCCGCGCGCCCGGCATGCAGCCGTCACAGAATCCCGCGATATCGCTCTCAACCGCCGGTGCGGGGCCTTCTCCGCCCCCCGAACGCCCCCGCCGGCGGCCGCCAATGATCGCGACAGACGATCGAGGATAGGGAGACCCACGATGAGTCCGCTTCGCGCCTTTCTGTTATCCTTCGCCGCCGGCCTCGCGATCCTGTTCAGCGGCCAGGGCCTGGTCTCAGCCGCTAACCCCCCGTCGCCGACGGGGACCATCACCGTCTGACGCGCGCTTGATTTGCGGCGCCTGCTGCCGCACCATACCCCACCAGCGCGGAGGGACGGATGAAACCGACGAATGCTTGGCTCGCCGCGGCGTTGCTTGCCGCACCCGCCATGGCTGCCGCATCCAGCGGCGGCGGCCGCGTCCAGGCCGGACCGCCCGAGGTGCCCTATCTCTGCTCGGACGGGCATAGCGCCACCGTCGTCTACGAAAGCGGCAGCGACTATCGCCACGCCCGCGCGCTCGTCACGCGTGACGGTCAGACCACCGAGATGCGGGCCGCGCCGACGCTTTACGGCGTTCGCTACCGGGCCGAGGCCGGAGCCGAGGGCGGAGCGCCGCTGGCCTGGTCGTTGCGGGGCGAGGAGGCCGTGCTCACCGAGGCCCCTGACGACGAGAGCTATACCCGCGAGGAGCGTCAGCTCGTCCGCTGTATCCGGGTTCGCGGCGCGGCGCCCGCCGATGCCGTGGCCGCAGCGCACCGCGAGACGCATTGAGGCGGAGCCGGGCGCGGCGACTGTGACCGTTTTGCCGCACCGCAGCGGCCGTTCAGCGTCAGGACATTGCCTCGCCATTAAATTCTTGCGCCATGCCGCTATATCGGCCGGCGGGGTGATCGGCTTGAGGCGGGGTTCGGGCAAGCTTCCGATGGACAAAGGCAAGCGCAGGCTGTTGGTCGGCGGAGTGGCGCCGCTGCTGCTGTGCGCGGCCTATAGCGTGCATGCCCAGGAAGCGCAGAATAACAGCTCGATCATCGGGCCGCCGCAGCTCAAGGACTTCTCGCTGGAGCCGCGCGAACGGCTGGTGACCCAGCCGGCGCCGCAGCCCCAGCCAGCCCCGCCGGTACTTCGGCCCGACGCCGCGACTCCGCCGGCGGCGACGAGGCCCCAGCCGCAGCCCCAGGCCCAGCCCGAGCGCCCTGCGCGTCCGAATCCTTCCACAGCTGCGCCGGTTCAGCGGGAGGCGCCGCAGCCGTCGGGGCCGCCGATCGTCGCGCCGCCGCCTTCGGCTCCCCTCGAGACGAATGCCGCGCCGACGCCGGCGCCCGCGCCCGTCGGCGAAGCTCCCGAAGAGCCGCCTGCCGCTACCGACGGCGGCTCCAGCTGGTGGCTCTATCTCATTCCGGTGGCTGCCGTGGCAGTCATCGGGCTCGCCCTGCTGCGCCGCCGGCGGCGCCCGGCTGCGGAAGAAGACGC
>DASZEO010000003.1:0-3136 GCA_035940755.1 Allosphingosinicella sp.
CGAACGATCACCAGCACTTGGCCGACATGGCCGGCGAGGACGCTGGCCGGTGACGCCATCAGGGCGGGGGGCGAATCGAACAGGATGATGCGCCGCGGATCGGCGGCCACCAGCCGCGCCAGCACGTCGCGCGTGCGGCCCGACGCCAGCAGCTCAGGGACGTTGTTCGCTTTGGCTCCGGCGGGAAGGATGGTCAGGCCGGGGACGTCGGTGCGGATCACGAACGCCTCGGGGTCCGAGGAAGGATCGGCAAGAGCGTCGACCAGGCCGGGGCCGCCCTCGATGCCGAGGGTGGAAAGGACGTCGGGCTTGGAGAAGTCGGCCTCGACGAGCAGCACCTCGACGTCCCGTTCGCCAGCGAGCGAGAGCGCCATGTTGATCGCGCAGAAGCTCTTACCCTCGCCGGACTGGGCCGACGAGATCAGCACCGAGCGGCGCTTCTCCTCCGGCAGTGAGGTCCGGCGCTCGATCGAGGCGAGCAGCTGGCGCTTGATCAGCCTGAACTCTTCCGCGAGGCCGGTGACTGGAGCGTCCGGAACGACGAAGCCGGCTTCGGCGAGCTTGGCGCGGTCGATGGCGGCGACGCCATGGCGGACGACCGGTGCCGGAGCGCGCTTGGCGGCGACTCGAACCGGCTCCTCCGCCCGCGCAGGCGCAGGCGCAGGCTCGGCTTCAGGCGCCGCGGCGGGCGCAGCTTCGGCCGGAGCCGCAGGGCGTGCGCGCATCGCGGCGCCGAAATCGTAGGCCTCGGCGGCGCGCTCGAGCAGCGAAATGCGGGTGTGTTTCATATCGCTCCTCACGCCAGCGCGCTTCGCTGCCAGAACTCGACCAGGACCAGGACGGCATAGCTCGCCGCCAGAGCGGCGCCGGCGCCGCCCAGCCACACCAGGCGCTGGCGGCGGCGGGTGCGCTCGGGCGGAGTCACGACCTCGCTGAGAGTACCCAGCACCGGAAGACCGGTGACGGCGGCGAGGCGGTTCTGCGTCGGGAAAGTCGTCTGCAGCTGGCCGGCGATGAAGGCCGCGGCGATGCCGGTGCCGACCGCCACCATCAGGATCAGGGTCAGGAACAGCGGCCGGTTCGGCGCTGCCGGCGCGCTCGGGACGCTGGGCGGCTCGACCACCTGGACGTTGAGCGGGCTGGTGCGGGTCTGGACGTCGCTGCGCAGCCGGACCTGCTCGCGATTGGCGAGCAGCTGGTCGTATTGCTGCTTGAGGACGTCATAGTCGCGGGTCAGGCGCGACTGCTCGGCGGCGAGGCCGGGCTCGGTCGCCTGGCGCGAGGAAAGCTGCGCGAGGTCCGACTGGAGCTGGTTGCGCCGCGCCGTGGCGGCATTGAGCTGCGCCTCGCGCTCGGCGAGCATGGCGCGAAGCGAGACGTAAGATGGGTTCGACATCCCGACCGGCCCGCCGCGGCGCTCGGCTGCGGCATAGGGACGAAGCCGCTCGATCTGCTGCCGAGTGGCGATGACGTCCGGGTGCTGCTCGGTCCAGCCGCGGGCGAGGTTCTGATTGAGCTGAGCCTCGAGCGAAGCGATCTGGCCGCTCGCGGTCGAAGCCGCCTCGCCCATTCCGGGCAGGTTCTGCGGCGTCGAGGAAAGCTGCCCGCGCATGGCGTTGACGGCCCCCTGGGCGGCGATGATCTGCTGCTCGATATTGGCGAGCTCGCCGCGGGCGGCCGACATGCGCTGGACGATCGAGCCTTCGCCGGGAAGAAGGCCCATGAAGCGCTGCTCGAACTCCATCCGGCGCTGCTCGGCCTCCTGAAGCTGGGTCTCGCGGCGGCGCAGCTCCTCGTCGAGGAACTGGAGCGACTGGCCGGTCTCGCGGCGGTCGCCGGAGACGTTGCGCTCCATGAAGATGTCGATCAGGCCCTGGACCGTCGCGGCCGCGGTGCGGGCGTTCTGGCCGTTGGTGAAGCCGGAGATGTTCGAGCGCGCGGTGATCTCGATCATGCCGTCCGGCTGGGCGACGATCTGGATTCGCTGGCGAAGGGCGGAGACGACTCCGCCTAGGTCGCTTTCGTTGGCCACCAGCGAGTTGAGGTCGGTGCGCCGCACGACCCGAACGAGATTCTCGTTCGAGGTCAGCGTCTGGTTGAGGCGAAGGAGCTGGTTCTGGCGCTCGTCGGCCGTGATGCCGATCTGGGTCGGCAGGATCGACTGGCTCTGGACGAACATCCGCGCCTTGGCTTCGTAGCTGTTGGGGATCAGAGCGATGACCAGCCAGCCGAGCACGGCCACCCCCCAGGCGACGGCCATGGCCAGCCAGCGGCGCCGCCAGATCTGGTGCAAAGCGATGTGAAGCTGTTCGTAGAGACCGTCCATCGGGAGCTATCGTCCTTCGCGGGGTTGAGCGGAGCGGATCAGAACATGCTCTCGGGGATGATGATGACGTCGCCCGGCTCGAGCCGGACGTTGGCGCGAACGTCCCCGCGGCGAAGCAGGCTGGCGATGCGCAGGTCGTACTGGCGCTGCTGGCCGGTCTCGCGGTCGTAGCGGACCAGCCGGGCGCGATCGCCGGCGGCGAATTCGGAAAGGCCGCCGACGGCGATCATCGCGTCGAGCAGGGTCATGTTGGCGCGGTAGGGCAAAGCCGCCGGCCGCTCGGTGGCGCCGACGATGCGGATCTGCTGCGAAAAGGTGCCCTGCGGCCGGTCGACCATCACCGAGACCAGGGGATCCTGGATATACTGGGCGAGCACCCGGCGGATGTCCTCGGAAAGCTCGGCGGGAGTCTTGCCGACCGCGACCAGGTCGCTGATCAGCGGCGTGGTGATGCGGCCATCGGGGCGCACCTGGACCCGGGCGCCGAGCTCGGGGTTGCGCCAGACGAAGACGGTGATCTCGTCGAGTGCGCCGATGATGTAATTCTCGCTGACCTGCTGGGCGGTGTCGACGAAGCCGGCGGCAGGGAGGGTCTGGCCGGTGCGGCCGGTCGTTGCGCAGCCGGACGCCATGACGGCAGCGGCGGCGGCGAGGGCGATACGGGAGGTCATCGAAACGCGCATGGTGGGTCCTCTTCACTGCTCCCTCGCCTGCCCCCATTGTCCCGCTGCGGGATCGGCGGGGCGCAGGCTTTGGGGCTGCTATGGCCCGAAGAGGTAAAATTACGGTTAGGAACAAGGGCGCTTTGCG
>DASZEO010000004.1:0-1789 GCA_035940755.1 Allosphingosinicella sp.
GGTCCCGGCGCACTCTGGGCGGCCGAAAGGGCGGCGCTGATGGCGGCGAGCGACGAGCCGGACCGGGACGCGCTGCTCGCTTTCTCCCGCTCCTATTCGGTGGCGAGCCCGGACGTTTCGTTCCTCGTGCTGGAGACGGGCCGCGACTATGCCATGTCGCACATCGATCCCCCCGCCAACCTCCAGCCCGAGCTGCTCGATGAATATCGCCGAGTCCGGGACGAGATGAAGCAGAGCGAAACCGAGGCGCGCGGCCGGCGTCTTCAGACGGTCCTCGCGCAATGGCAGGAAATGCGCCGCTGGTGGGAAACCCGCTTCGACCCGCGCCGGCGTCCGCGCCAGCCGGAGGAGCCGGCAGGGGAGGAAGACGAAGATTTCGACGGCAACCTGCCGCCGCCGCCGCCCCCGCCCCCGCCGCCGACGGCGCCGGCGCCGGTAGAGCAGACGCAGGGCCCGGTCCCGGTGGGCACGGTGAACAGCGAGGACATCGTCGTCACCGGCGGCCGGGTGGAGAGCGGCACGGCCGCTGCTTCAGCCGGCGGCGCCCCACGCCAGGGCGGACGCGGCGCCATCGCGATCGAGCCCTGGTCGGCGGACCGGCCGTATCTCGCGGCGATCGACAGCGCCGCGCCCGCCGACTTCGAGCGGGTATTCGCCGAGCAGCAGGAGCGTCATGGCGCCCTCCCCGCCTTCTGGCTCGACGTGGCCGATTGGGCGTTTCGAAAGGGCCGGCGGGCCGAGGCGATCCAGCTCGTCCTCTCCGCGCTGGAGCTCCCGACCCGCAACAGCGAGACCCTCGCGATCGTCGCGGAACGGCTCGTCCGCTACGGCGAGACGGCTCGCGCGATACCGCTCTACGAGCGGCTGGCTGCCGCGGAGGACGACCGCCCGCAGCCGCGCCGAGCGCTCGCGCTGGCGCTCGCCCGGCGCGCCGAATCCGCGCCCGCGGCCGAGGCCCGCACCGACCTCGCCCGCGCCATCTCGCTGCTGACCGAGGTGGTGATGACGCCATGGAATCCGCCCTATGACGGCATCGAGATGATCTCGCTGATCGAGGCGAACCGGCTGATCGCGCGCTATCGGGCGCTGGGCGGCCGCGACGTCGGGCTCGACGAGCGGCTGATCGCCTTGCTCGACGTCGATCTCAGGGTCACCATCGAATGGTACAGCGACGCGACCGACGTCGACCTGTGGGTGGACGAACCGACGGGCGAGCGGGCGATCTACCACAACCCGCGCACCTCGCTGGGCGGCCGCCTGTCGAACGACATGACTCAGGGCTATGGTCCGGAGGAGTATCTGCTGCGCCGGGCCATTCCCGGCACCTACGAGGTCCGCGCCAACGTCTTCGCGGCCGACCGCCTGAACCCGAATGGGGCCCAGCGGGTCACGGCCCGCATCTTCCGCGACTACGGCCGCTCCACCGAGCGTGAGGAGGTCGTGGACATCGAGCTGCTCCCGACGGACCAGACCCGAGAACGGCGGGTCGGACAGGTGGTGTTCGGGCGCTAGCTCAGGACCGGCGGCGCGCTCCGAAGGCTCAAGGCTTCCTGGCGACGCCGACGAGGGCCGGGCGCAGCAGGCGGTCCTTGATCATGTAGCCGGACTGCATCTCCTGGACGATCGTGCCGGGCTCCTCGCCGCTCGGAACCTCGATCATCGCCTGGTGGAGGTGCGGGTCGAGCCTCTGGCCCACCGCCGCGATCCGGCTGATGCCGTGGCGCTGGAACACGTTTTCCAGCTCGCGCCCGGTCGCCTCGATGCCGGTGACGAGCGCCTTCATCCGCTC
>DASZEO010000005.1:0-3863 GCA_035940755.1 Allosphingosinicella sp.
CAACCAGGCGGCTAACCACCTGACCGGGGGCGCCGGCGCGGACACCTTCACCTGGAAGGCCGTCGCCGACTCGCAGCCGGCCAAGGCCGACACGATCACCGACTTCCTCAAGGGCAGCGATCGCATCGATCTCAGCGCCATCGACGCGAAGCCGGCAACCGCGTCCGACGATGCTTTCAAGTTCATCGGCACGGCGGCGTTCAGCGGCGTGGCCGGCGAGCTTCGCCAGGAGGCAGGCACGGGCGGGCTGCACGTGCTCGGCGACGTCAACGGCGACAAGGTCCCAGACTTCGACATCTTCGTCGCCAATCAGGCCTCGCTCACGACCGTGGACTTCCAGTTTTGATCGGGCGGACGATGCGGCGCGCTTTTCTGGCCGCGGCGGTTGCGGTGGCCAGCGGCGCGGGTGCAGGAGCGCAGGCTATGAACGGACCGGAGATCGCCCGGGCGCGGGACGGCAACATCGCGATCGCCGAGGAGCTCGAGGGCGCGCGGAAGGCCGGCACGATCGAGGCCTACGACCTGTTCATCGCCCGCCATCCCGAGCATCCGCTGGTGCAGATCGCCCGCGCCGAGCGCGAGCGCCTGGTGCAGCGGCAGCGGCGCTAGCCGGCCATCCGCGCCAGGATGCGCCGGGCGGAGGCCAAGTCCTGGACGATGCTCCCGAGGGACTTGTAGATCGTCACGTCGGCGCCGCCGATCCGCCCGGCAAGGGTGCCCGCGAATACCTCCCCGATCTCGCCGAGCAGGTGATCGTCGCCGATCAGCCCCGCCGCCTGCGCATTCAGAAACTCCGCGCCCTGGGCGCGTACCCCCTCAGCATGGTCGGCGAAGAAGCGGGCTCGGGCGACCAAGGCGTTGTCGAGCTCGGCCGGGCCGGCGCGGCTCGAGCCGAGGGCGTTGATATGGGCGCCGTCCGCCACCCACTCGCTGCGGAGCACCGGCTCGCTCGCGGCGGTCACCGTACAGATGATGTCCGCGCCCGCGACCGCTTCCTCAGCGCTCGCACAGGCCTCCGCGTCGGCGCGCGCCGCGAACGCCTCCGCCTTTTCGGGTGAGCGGCCCCAGACGGTGATCCGTTCGATGCGGCGCACATGGCGGATCGCCTCGACATGGCGCCACGCCTGCTCGCCATAGCCGAGAATGGCGAGGCGGTTCGCTTCCGGGCGGGCGAGCACGTCGGTGGCGGCCGCGGAGGCGGCGGCGGTGCGGATGGCGGTGATCTCGCCCGCCTCCAGCACCGCCGACGGCGCACCGGTGGCGCCGTCGAACAGCACCACGACGCCTTGATGGGATCGGCCGCCTTTGTCGAAATTGTCGGGGTAGATGCTGACCAGCTTCGCTCCGAAAGTGCCGTCCTCGAGCATCGCGCCCGGCATCACCCCGAAGGCTCGCCCGCCCGGCAGGTCGAGAATTCCGCGCAGCAGCTGCCGCGTGCGGCCCTGGGACAGGGCGGTCATCGCTTCGCGCATCGCCGGGATGCATTCCTCATAGGGAAGGAAGCGGGCGACTTGCTCGGCGGAGACGAAGACGGGGTTCATTCCGGGTCCGGCGCCTGAGCGTCGATCCGCCGGCGCCACCAGCGGATCAGCAAAGTGGCGTTGAGGATCATGACGACGCCGTAGATATTCTGGGTCACCGCCAGCGGCAGACTGCCGAGCACGGTGAGCGTCAGGAAGATGGCGAGGGTGACGTTCTGAACGCCGGTTTCGATCGCCAGCGTCATCGCGTCGCGTGGCCCCGCCCGAAGCAGGCGGCCGAGCAGGAGCCCGAAGCCCATCGCCGCGACGTTGAGCGTCCAGATCGCCGGTGTCGCGCGAACGAGGTTCTGCAGCACCATCTGGCCACTGACGATGACCGAAAAGGCGATTACCACCACGACGATGACGAAGCTGGTGGGGCGAAGCCAGCGCGCCATCCGCGCCGCCCATTCCGGCGCGAGACGCCTGACCGTCATGCCGACGGCGATCGGAAGCAACGTGATCTCGGCCAGCTGAATGATCAGGTTGGGCACCTGGATCGGCCGCAGCGGCTGGCTGCCCAGCAGCCACGGGACGGCCCAGCTCAGCACGATCGGGATGGTGAAGACGGTGACCAGATTGCTGAGCGCCGTCAGCACCACCGCGAGCGCGACATTGCCGCGCCCGACGAACGTCATTGCGTTCGAGGTCGTTCCGGCGGGACACAGCGACACGATGAAGAGGCCGAGGGCCAGCTCCGGCGGAAGCCGGAAGAGCAAGCCGACAGCGAGCCCAAGAAGCGGCAGGACGAGGAGGTGGGTTGCGAATCCCGCGCCGACCAGCAGCGGCCGGCGCGCGACCAGTGCGAAGTCCCGCAGCGCCAGCGTGAGGCCGAGGCTGAACATGACCAGCATCAGCCCGGCCGGCACCACCGACGTCTGCACGAACTGGATCCAGTCCTGGCTCACGCGCCCCACACCTCGCGGGCATAGCCGAGGAAGTTGAGGCCCATGATTTTCTCGATGAGGCGCGCGGTGTAGCCGCGGCGTTCGAGCAGGGCGATCAGGCGGTGGAACTGGTGCGGCCCGCTGAGCTGTTCAACGAAGGGGAGGGTATCCGGATTCTCGCCGGTGGCGCCGATGCCGGCGGCGCGGCGGTCGGCGATTTCCTGGCGGATGCGGCGCCGATAAGCGGCCATGTCGTCGATGCCGGTGGTGCCCCCGTCGGTGCCGATGCCGACATGATCTTCGCCGCACACGTTCACCGCATGATGGATGTGGGCAACGACGTCGTCGGCCGTCGCGACGCTGTCGGGGCTGAGGAAGGGCATGAAGTAGATGCCGACGAACCCGCCGCGCGAGGCGACCAGGCGAAGCTCTTCGTCGGTCTTGTTGCGCGGCAGATCGGTTAGGGCGCGGCAGCCGGTATGATTGATCGAGATCGGCGCGCGCGACACCCGTGCCGCCTCCAGGCACGTGCGCTCGCCGCTGTGCGACAGGTCGACCATGACGCGGGCGGCGTTCAGCGCCTCGACCACCTCGCGCCCGAACGGCGTGAGGCCGCGGTTCTGCGGCGCCATCGAGCCGTCCCCGAGCTGGTTGGCGGGATTGTAGGTGAGCTGGACGACGCGCACGCCCAGGTCCGCGAACACCTGCGCGCGGCTCGCATCCTCGCCCATCATCGCCGCATTCTGGAAGCCGTAAATGATCCCGATCCTGCGCTCGGCGCGGGCGCGAAGGATGTCGGCAGCGGTCAGGACCGGGAGGAGATCGGCCGGCCGGCTGCGCAGCCGCGCGTTCCAGCGGGCGATTTCGCGCACCGTCTGCTCGAAGGGCTCCTCGTCGCCGGAGACGTAGCCCAGAGTCACGTTGACCGCGTCCATGCCCGAGGCGCGGGCGTCGGCGATCACCCGGTCCGAGAGGGTGCGCCGGCTCTCCGGCGTCGGCGCCTTGTCGTCGGCATTGGGGTCGCCGAGGCCGCCAAGGGCATTGACGATCAGCATGTCGCGATCCGCGGCCGGCTGCGCGGCGGCCACGCCCGGCAGGAGCGCCGCGGCGCCTCCGAATGCCATGAAGGTTCGGCGGTCGGGGGCGAAAGGGTCAGTCTTCATCGGGCATCTCGCGGCGGCTGATCGGTCGAAAATCGGCGCGGTCGAAGCGGCGGCCGCGCTTCACCGTGAACAGGATTGTACGAAGGTTGCGGATATCGTCGAGCGGGTTGGCGGCCACGAGCACGAAGTCGGCCAGGCGCCCGGGAGCGATAACGCCCATCTCCTCGCCCGCGCCGGCGGCCGCGGCAGCGGTGCGGGTAGCCGCGCGGATCGCCTCGGCGGGCGAGAGGCCGGCGCGGGAGACGAGCAGCTCCAGCTCCTCGTAGAGCGCTGGAAAGGGGTTCTCGCGGCCC
>DASZEO010000006.1:0-2601 GCA_035940755.1 Allosphingosinicella sp.
CGCTGCTCGAGCGCGCCGCCGAGGCCTACGATTTCGGCGCCGCGATGCGCGCACGCCCTGCGGCTCCGGCCGAAGCTGCGCCCGCCGCGGCGCCTGAAGCCGAGCCTGCGCCTGCGCCTGCGCGGGCGGCGGAGCCGGCCCGAGTCGGGGCGAAGCGCGCTCCGGCGCCGGTCAGCCGTCATGGCGTTGCCGCCATCGACCGCACCAAGCTCGCCGAGGCCGGCTTCGTTGTTCCGGACGCTCCGGTCACGGGCCTCGCCGAAGAGTTCAGGCTGATCAAGCGCCAGCTTCTGGCCTCGATCGAGCGCCGCATGTCGCTGCCCGAGGACAAGCGCCGGTCGGTGCTGATCTCGTCGGCGCAGTCGGGCGAGGGCAAGAGCTTTTGCGCGATCAACATGGCCCTCTCGCTCGCCGGCGAACGGGACGTCGAGGTGCTGCTCGTCGACGCGGATTTCTCCAAGCCCGACGTCCTTTCCACCCTCGGCATCGAGGGCGGTCCAGGGCTGGTCGACGCACTTGCCGATCCCTCCTCGGATCCCGAGGCGTTCGTGATCCGCACCGATGTTCCGGGCCTGGCGATCCTTCCGGCCGGCGCCAAAGCGAACAACGTCCCCGAGCTGCTGGCCTCGGGCCGCACCCGCGACGTGCTGGCGCGGCTGGTGGCGGCCGATCCGCGGCGCATCATCCTGTTCGATTCGCCCCCCGCCCTGATGGCGTCACCGGCCAGCGTCCTCGCCGGCCATGTCGGCCAAGTGCTGGTGATCGTTCGAGCCGACAAGACCACCGAAGCGGATCTCCGCGAGACGATGGGGTTGCTGTCCGGCTGCGACCAGGTCGGTCTCATTCTCAACGCCGCTGGCATCGGCGTCACCGGCCGCAAGTTCGGCTCCTATGACGGATATGGCCATGAAGAATAACCCTGCCTCGGGCCGGCGCTCCCGCCGCCTCGCTTTCGTGCTCGCCCTGATGTGGGGCGGGGCCGCCGCCGCTCAGGCGCAGACGATGCCGCCGCCGTCCGGCGTGTCCTACGACATGCCGGCCGTCGCCGATGAAGGCGCCACGCCCGAAGCGCCGCCGCCGTCTTCCCGTCCGCGCCGTTCGCGACCCGAGATCCACCCGTATCTCGAAGTGGACCAGGTGATCAGCGCCGAGCTCGACGGCGGCGACACGCTGACTTACACCAGCGTCGCCGCCGGCGTTGACGGCCGCGTCCAGACCCGCCGCATCACCGTCCAGGCGAGCTACCGCTACCAGCGCAACATCGAGTGGAGCGGGGACGTCGGCGACCAGGACGTCCATTCGGGCGTGGCCATGGTCAATGCCCAGATCGTTCCGGGCGCAGTCCAGCTCGACGCCGGCGCCCTCGCCACCCGCACCGGCGGCCAGGGCAGGGCGCTCGGCGTCACCGACCGCGACGAGTCGGTCGAGGTCTACAGCGCCTATGCCGGCCCCACCGTCTCGACCCATGCCGGCCCGGTCACGGTCAATGCCGGCTATCGGCTCGGCTATGTCGCCATCGACGACGATACCGGCGCCGCCGGACGGGGCGACGATGACGGCAGCGCAGTGGCCCACGCCGCCAGCGTCAGCGCCGGCATGGCGCCGGGCGAGCTTCCGGTCGGCTGGGGAGTCAATGCCGGCTACCAGCGCACCGATTCCGACGGCGAGTTCGACCACGAGTTCGAAGGCCGATATATCCGCGGCGACGTCGTCGTTCCGGTCAGCCCGACCCTCGCCGCCACGGCCGGCGTCGGCTACGAGAATATCCAGGCGAGCCAGCGGGACATCGCCCGCGACGCCAACGGCAACCCGGTCGTCGGACCCGACGGCATCGTCGCCGATCCGAATCGGCGAGTCCTCACGTACGACGTCGACGGCGTGATCTACGACGCTGGCATCACCTGGCGTCCGACCCAGCGCACCGCGTTAGAGGCGCGCGCGGGCCACCGCTATGGCGGCACCACCTTCGTGGGTACACTCTCCCATCAATTCTCGCCGCATCTCGGCATGAACGCCGCCGTGTTCGACAGCGTGCAGACGTTCAGCAACCTTTTGTTGGACGATATCAGCCACTTGCCGGATGACTTTCACGTCCGGCGCGATCCGCTGACCGGCAGCATGGGCGGCTGCGTCTTCGGCAACGACCCGGGCCGGGGCGTGTGCCTCGATCGCTCGCTTCAGTCGATCCGTTCGAACAGCTTCAGGCTGCGCGGCGCAAGCCTCGTCTTCTCGGGCCGCGGCCGCATCTGGAGCTGGGGAGTCGGCGCCGATTACTCGCACCGCCGCTACGGCCGTCCGGACGATCCCGCCTTCGACCTGCTCGGCGGCGCCACCGACGAAAGCGTCAGCCTTTCGGCTACCGCCAGCCGCCGGCTCAGCCGGACCTCGGACCTCGGTCTCGACGTCTTCGCCAGCTGGTTCGACACCGACGAGGTCGATTTCGACCGCGTGTTCAGCGCCGGCGCCAACGTCAGCTACAGCCGCAGCTTCATGCTCGAGCGGCTCCGCCTGCTTGCGGCGCTCGGCCTCTACCACAGCGACGACGGCGAGTTCGACAGCACCGTCGCGTCCGGCCTCTTGGGCCTGAGATACGGCTTCTAA
>DASZEO010000007.1:0-3397 GCA_035940755.1 Allosphingosinicella sp.
AGCTATCGAAGCCGCTCAGGGCTGCTCGGCGACAACATCGTGCTCAGCTCCAACAACAACAATTTCATCAAGCCGAGCGCTGGCCAGCCGGTCCTGATCAGCCTCGACGATGCCGAGACGCTGTTCCACGAATTCGGCCACGCAATCCATTCCTACCTGTCGAACGTCTATTATCCGGGCTTCGTCGGGACGCCGCGCGACTTCGTGGAATATCCAAGCCAGGTGCACGAAAATTGGGTGCTGACGCCTGAGATATTGAACCGCTTCGCCCGCCACTACCGCACCGGCCAGCCCATGCCGCAGGCGCTGGTCGACCGCATCCAGGCCGCGCGGCAGTTCAACCAGGGCTTCGCGACGGTCGAATATCTCTCCTCCGCGCTGGTCGACATGGCGCTTCACACCGACCCCAACGGCGTCGTCGATCCCGATCGGTTCGAGCGGGAGACCTTGCAGCGGCTGGGGATGCCGAGCCAGATCGTGATGCGGCACCGGCTGCCGCAGTTCGGGCATCTCTTCTCGTCCGACGCTTATTCGGCCGGCTATTATTCCTACCTGTGGTCGGAGACCATGGACGCCGACACCTGGGCGGCGTTCGAGGAAAGCGGCAACGTCTGGGATCCGGCGACGGCCGAGCGCTTCGCGCGGTACCTGCTGTCGACCGGCAACGAGACCGACCGCGCGGAGGCCTACCGCCAGTTCCGCGGCCGCGACCCCGACGTCAACGCCCTCCTGCGCCGCCGGGGTTTCCCGACGACGCGGTAAGAGCGGCGATCAGAGCGTCGGCGTGCTGGCGACGAGGAGGTCGAGCTGCTCCTCGCATTCGTTGCGGATCAGCGCTTCGGCGACGCCCTGCACGTCCTCGGGGACCGACTGCAGCGTCTTGAACGTGACCTGGGTCGGCACGGCGACGCCCGGCTGGCGCAGCTGGTAGGTCGCGCCGTCGGCGATGGGCATGCTCGACGGCCAGGCTGCCGTCGCGCTGCCGGCGGGCCAGATGACGTCGTGCGACGCGCCGTCATGGCCGATGATGGTGACCGTCGTCTGGCGGCTCGAATCCGGGCGCCACAGCATCACGTCGCTGGTGCTGGCGAGGCACATCGTGCCGCCCTGCGACACGTCGACCTGCCAGATCGTCGTCGGGCTGGTCGGAAGTATGCCGGCGCTGCGCACGGCTCCGACGCGGGCGGTCTGCCCGTTCGAGCCCTGCACCGTCCGGGTCTGCGCCTGAACCGCCTGGGCGGGGCTGAAGGTGCCGGGGCCGCGGAAGGTGCGCGTTCCCGCCGACGAGAGCAGGACGAGCGTGTCGCCGGGCCGCAGCGCGATCCGCGCATTGTCGGGAAGCGACCGGCCCGGCCGGTAGCTCGCCGCCGAGGGCCCCGAGGAACGCACGACGAGCACGTTGGCCTGCGCCGCGGCGGCGCCGGCAATGAGGACGGCCGCGACGGCGGCGCGGCTGAGCGCAAGCTTATTTTGACCCCAAGACAAAGTGACCTCCCGGACCTGCTTCGCGGATCCTATAGACGAATTCGCCGAGCGCCGCATCTTCCTTGTGCTCGGCGGCGATCGCCTCGAGCTCGCGCAGCGCGGCGAGGTCGCCTTCGTCGTCGTAGCGGCGCCACAAAGCGTTGAGCCGGACGCGCAGCGCGGCGTCCATTTGCCCGACCGGCTCCCACACCTCGCACGGGGTCGCCCGGCCGCTGAGCACCACCCGGCCCATCGGCCGGAACACGTCGAGCGCGCAATGCTCCCTGGCCTGGGTGCTGACGAGAATCGTCGTCTTGAGCGCCTTGTTGGCCGATTCCAGCCGAGCCGCCGTGTTCATGCCGTCCCCGAGCGCCGTATACTGGATACGCCCTTCGCCGCCGAAATTGCCGACCACCGCCTCGCCGCGATGCAGCCCGACGCGCGTGCAGCCGATCGGCGGGATGCCGTCGCCCGGCGAGCGGCGGAACTGCTCGCCGCATTCGAACATCGCCATCGCCGCCTTGACCGCGCGCTCGCCGTCGTCCGGCCGGTCGATCGGCGCGCCCCAGAAGGCGACGACGGCGTCGCCGACGAACTTGTCGATCGTCCCGCCATGCTTGAGGACGGTGTCGCTCATCAGGTCGAGATAGCGGTTCAGAAGCGCCGAAAGCTGCTCGGGCGTAATCGCATGGCTAAGCTTGGTGAACCCTTCGAGGTCGGTGAACAGGGCGAAGATCTGCTTCTTCTCGCCGCGCAGCGACAGCCGCTCGGGATCGCGCATGATCTGGTTGGCGACGTCCGGCGGCAGATATTTGCCGAGCGCCGACTGGGCGAAGCGGCGCTGCTCCGACCCCACGGCTCGAGCCGCCGTGCCGACGCCGACGAAGGCGAGCAGCCAGCCCGCGCCCCAGCCGAAGGCCGGCAGGCCGAGCGTGTCGATGTGCATCCCCTGAAGCTGGAACGGCAGGTATCCGAAAAAGGCGATCTGGAAGACGAGGACCAGCGCCAGCCTCCACCCGCGCCATTCGAGCAGGCTGGTGAGCGCGCCCGCCACGACCACCCCCAAAGCGGCGATCCACAGCGCCCAGCCCGGGATGGCCGCCGGCATGCGCCCGTCGAGCAGCTGGGCCAGCATGTGGGCATGCACCTCCAGCCCCTTGGTCGGCCGGCCGGTTTTCCGGGTCATCGGCGTCTCGTAATTGTCGAGGTCCTGGATATCGCCGCCGATCAGCACGTAGCGGCCCTGGATCATCTCGCGCACGCCTTCAGGGAATTCGGCGACGAACTGGATCGGCAGGTTGGTGAAGACCGGCACTTCGTCGGCCCGCCCGCTGGCCGGCAGGCGGAAGTCGATCACGCGTCGGTAGTCGCGAAACGCGGGATCGACGGGAGCCATCGCGTTGGCGAGCAGCGGCGGCAGATCGCGCGGCTGGTCGGGCCAGCGCCTTATGACTCCGTCGGCAAGGTCCGTCTCGAGGCGGATGCTCGCCGGGCGCACCGGCCCCGGCGCCGCCTGGCGCAAAAAGCCCCGCAGGAACTCCTCCTGCCACGGCAGGATCTGGTCGGGATTGTGGGCGGCGGAAGCAAAGGCGAGATAGGTCGGCGAGCGCATCGCGCGCAGGGTGCGGATCAGCTCCGGGTCCTCCGGCTGCGCCTGGTCGATCAGGATGTCGATGCCGATGGCGCGCGGGTGCATGGCGTCGATCGCCGCCAGCGCCCGCGCCAGCATCGCCCGGTCGAGCGGCGAGCGCTTGCCGAGCTGCGCCAGCGTGTCGTCATTGTAGGTGATGAGGACGATTCGGTTGTCCTGCTCGAGCGTGCGCGCCGCCTTGGCTTCGAAGCGAAGGTCGTGAAGCACCCGCTCGGCGTCGCTGGCGAGCGGCACCTGCCAGCTGAAGCGGGCGATGTAGAGGCCGAGCAGCAGGAACAGCAA
>DASZEO010000008.1:0-2538 GCA_035940755.1 Allosphingosinicella sp.
AGGCCGCCTTCCATCAGCGCCGGTTCAGCCACGCCTGGACCGCGGGAGCGACGTCGTCGCGGGCGAGCGCCAGCGCGAGATTCGCGATGACGAAGCCGGCGGCGCTGCCGCAATCGTGGCGCTCGCCCGCGAAGGTGAAGCCGTGGAAGGGCTGGCGGCCGATCATCTTCGCCATCGCGTCGGTGAGCTGGATCTCGCCGCCCGCGCCTTTTTCGTGGGCGTCCAAGGCCCTCATCACCTCCGGCTGAAGGATGTAGCGCCCGGGCAGCATCAGGTTCGAGGGCGCGCTGCCCTGCGGCGGCTTCTCGACCAGGCCGCGAATCTGTGTGAGGCGGCCGTCGCTCCCCCCGGGGTCGATCACGCCATATTTATGCGTCTCCTCCGGCGCCACCTCGAGCGCGGCGACGACATTGCCGCCGACCTGGAGATAGGCCTCCATCATCTGGGCGAGGCAATTGGGACGCCCGACCATCACCTCGTCCGGGAGCAGCACAGCGAACGGCTCGTCGCCGACGATGTCGCGGGCGCACCAGACCGCGTGACCGAGCCCGAGCGGCTCCTGCTGACGGACCGAGACGACGCTGCCCGGGGCGGTGCGGGTCGAGCCGAGGATGTCGAGCGCCTTGCCGCGCCCGCTCATCGTGGCTTCGAGCTCGTAGGCGATGTCGAAATGGTCTTCGAGCGCGCTTTTGCCGCGGCCGGTGACGAAGATCATCTGCTCGATTCCGGCTTCGCGCGCCTCCTCGACGGCATATTGGATCAGCGGCCGGTCGACGACCGTCAGCATTTCTTTCGGGATGGCCTTGGTGGCGGGGAGGAAGCGGGTGCCGAGCCCGGCGACGGGGAAAACGGCCTTGCGGACGGGCTTCATTCGGGTTCTTCGCCGCCGTTGGTGGGAAGCTCGCCCGGAGCGACGTCGGGCGGCGGCAGGTCGAAACGGTCGTTGGGCCGCTCTTCGGACCGCCGCAGCAGCTCGTCCACGCGCTGCGGTCGGGCGATCGGCGGAGCGACCAGCATCTCCTCGGTCGTTGGGGCGCGGCGGGCCATGGCCGGCGCCGGCGGAGTGCCTTGCCCGGGCGCGGTGCGAAGCGGCTCCCTCAGCCCGCAGGCCGGCAGCGACAGGGCCATCAACAGGAGCGCGGCGCGCTTCATTCCTTCATCCCCAGCACCTTCTTCGCGGCCTCGATCCGCTTGCCGACGGCCGCCGGTGCGGTGCCGCCGAAGCCGGTCCGGCTCTTAACCGAAGCCTCCGGGGAAAGCACCGCGAAAACGCCCTGGCCGATACGCTCGTCGATCCCCTGAAGGTCGGCGAGCGGCAATTCCCACAGTGCTGCGCCGCGTTCCTCCGCGAGCCGGACGGCGCGTCCGGCGACATCGTGGGCTTCGCGGAACGGCACGTCCGCCTCGCGCACCAGCCAGTCGGCGAGGTCGGTGGCGGTGGGGTGGCCGGCCTGCGCCGCCGCCCGCATTCGCTCGGCATCGAATCGCACGCTCTCTACCATGCCCGCCATCGCGGCGAGCGACAGAGTCAGCAGGTCGTGCGCCTCGAACAGCGGCGGCTTGTCGTCCTGAAGGTCCTTGCCATAAGCCAGCGGCAGCCCCTTCATCACCGTTGCCAGCGCGGTCATCGCGCCGGCGATGCGCCCGCAATGGCCGCGCACCAGCTCGGCGGCGTCGGGGTTGCGCTTTTGCGGCATCATCGACGAGCCGGTGGAGAAGTCATCCGCGAGGGCGACGAACCCGAACGGCTGGCTCGCCCACAGGATCAGTTCCTCGGCGAGCCGGGACAGGTGCAGCGCGCATTGAGTCGCCGCCATCAGGTAATCGAGCGCGAAATCCCGGTCCGCCACCGCATCGAGCGAGTTGGCGGTCGGGCGGGCGAAGTTGAGCGCCAGCGCCACCGCCTCCCGGTCGACCGGAAAAGCGGTGCCGGCCAGGGCGCCGCTGCCGAGCGGACATTCGTTCATCCGCGCCCGCGCGTCGGCGAAGCGCGACCGGTCGCGCCGGAGCATCTCGTAATAGGCCATCAGATGGTGGCCGAGCGTGACCGGCTGAGCCGCCTGAAGGTGGGTGAAGCCGGGCATGATCGTCGAAGAATGCTCCTCCGCCCGGCCGACGAGGACGCGCTGGAGCGAGGCGGCGGCTTCGTCCGTCTCGTCGATCGCGTCGCGCACCCACAGCCGCAGGTCGGTGGCGACCTGGTCGTTGCGTGAGCGGGCGGTGTGGAGCCGCCCCGCCGCTGGGCCGATCAGCTCGGCGAGGCGGTGCTCGACATGCATGTGGATGTCCTCGAGCGCGGGATCCTCGGCAATTCCTTCCGACTCATATTCGTCGGCGACCCGGTCCAGCCCCTCCTCGATCGCGTCCGCGTCCGCCTCGCTGATGATCCCCTGCGCGCACAGCATCGCGGCATGCGCCTTGGAGGCGGCGATGTCGTGCCGCCACAGCCGCTTGTCGAAGGCGATCGAGGCATTTATCTCGCGCATCACCGCCGAAGGGCCCTGCGCGAACCGCCCGCCCCACATGGCATTGGAGTCA
>DASZEO010000009.1:0-2265 GCA_035940755.1 Allosphingosinicella sp.
GGAATCCATGTGGTGGTTGTGGAGCTCGCGAGTCTTGCGCGGCCAGGCGAAGCGGTCGTCCATCGGTTCCTCCGGTCGGGCGGCGAGCCGAAGCTCGCGTCGCGCGCCGTTTCGCCCGGCGGCGTTGCCGGACAATGCCGCGCGCGGAGGAAAAGTGTTTCAGACGTTACAGCCGCGCCTTCGGCTCGTCATTGCGAGCGAAGCGAAGCAATCCAGTGCGCGGCGCAGGGCTGGGCTGGATTGCTTCGTCGCTTCGCTCCTCGCAATGACGGGAGAGGATCAGGCGCCGCTCACGGCGGCGCGCTGGTCCTCGCGGCCCATCGACAGCAGCAGCGGGTCGGAGGAGCGCTGCCTGTCCTGGAAGTCGCTTTTGGTCTTCATTCCGCGCCATTCGATGCCGATCAGCGCCTGGGCGATGGCCCCGCCGAGCGTGTCGCCGGGGCCGAGCAGGATGATCCGGTCGGGCGCATGCTCGCGCACCGCCACCTGCACGGCGCGGGTGAAATCGTAGGTCTCAAGGATCTGGGTGACGAAGGTGTAGTGCCGAAGCGCCTGCGGATCCGTGGCGAAGCGCCGCCAGATGTGGCCGCGGCCGTCGATCATCGGCAGGCTCGGGCCGGAGAACCACCCTGCGGGGAGGCTCGCCATGGCGCGCTCCGAGGAACCCCGCATCATGGGCGTGTGGAACGGCCCGTGGTTGACGAGGCGCATCGGCTCGCGCCCGGGCGTCGGCGGCGCCTCGGCCAGCAGCGCGGCGAGCCCCGCCTCGTCGCCGGCGAAGACGATCATGCCGCCGAGCTCGATCGAGACGTAGAGCTGCGCCTGCTGCCGCGCGTTGATGTCGACGGCCAGCGCAAGAAGGCTTTCCCGCAGCCCCGGCACTTCGCGCCACTCCTCGTCGACGACGCTGAGCAGCATTTGGCCGCCGGGCTCCCCCGCCTGGCTGTGCTGCCCCATCGCGTCGATGATCCTAAAGCCGTTCTCGGCGCTGACCGCCCCGCCGCACGGCAGGGTCGTGTACCAGCCCATAGAATTGCCGGTGACGGCAGCGATGTCGAAACGGGTTCGGTCGATCGAGAGGAAGTCCGCGTAGGAAGCGGCGAAGATGAGCGGCGAGGCGATGTCGCCGCGCGTGTGCAACGGCACGCTGAAGCGCTCGGCCCCGTCGAGCTCGGAGACCGTCGGCTGTTCCCGCTCGGCGCGAATGCGGTCGAAGCCGGCGATGAGCTCGCCTTTGTCGGCGTGGAAGCGCTTCAGATAGCCGAGCTCGGCCTTGCCGTAGGTGCCGCGCCCCGGGCAGACGACCAGCGCCGCCAGCCTTTCACCCACGCACCATCTCCAGCGCCGCCGCGACGATCGAATCGCGGCTCGGCAGCGTGAGCGTCGCCGCCCGCGCCAGCGGAATGAAGCTGTCTTCGGCGGCGATGCGGCGGCAGTCGACTTCTGGCGCACGCTCGGCAAACAGCGCCATCAAGGCTTCGCTCTGCGAGCCGGTGCGGCGGCATTCATCGACGATCAGCACGCGGCCGCAGCCGGCGACGGCGTCGAGCAGGCCCTGCTCGTTGAGCGGCGCGAGCCAGCGAAGGTCGATGACTCGCAGGTTGATGCCGTGCTGCTCGCGCAGGATCTTCTCCGCCTGCCGCGAGAGGAAGTAGCCGTTGGCGTAGCTGACGATGGCAAGATCCGTACCGTCGCCATGGACGCCGGGTTCGCCGAGCCGGATCGGCTTCGCCTCGCCCGGGGCGGCGTAGATCGAGGTCCACAGCGCGTCGCCTTCCTCGTGCAGGTCGCGGGTCATGTAGAGGGCGATCGGCTCGACGAAGACGATGACGCGCTGCTCCTCGAGCGCGAGGCGCGCGCACTCGCGGAGCATCTCCACCGCGTCGGCGCCGTTGCTCGGGCAGGCAAGGATGAGGCCGGGAATGTCGCGGAAGACGGCGAGGCTGTTGTCGTTGTGGAAGTGCCCGCCGAAGCCTTTCTGGTAGCCAAGGCCGGCGATGCGCACGATCATCGGGTTGGTGTACTGGCCGCAGGAGAAGAAGCTCAAAGTCGCGGCCTCGCCGCGCAGCTGGTCCTCGGCATTGTGGACGTAAGCGAGGAACTGGATCTCGGTGATGGCGAGCAGCCCGACATGGGCTGCGCCGATGCCGAGGCCGAGGATGCTCTGCTCGTCGAGCAGCGTGTCGATCACCCGAGCCGATCCGAACCGCTCGTGGAGCTTGGCGGTGACGTTGTAGACCCCGCCCTTGCGCCCGACATCCTCGC
>DASZEO010000010.1:0-3467 GCA_035940755.1 Allosphingosinicella sp.
CTTGGCTTCGGCCAGGGCGACGCTCGCCTGCCGAAGCAAGGCCGCGGCGTCGTTGCCGGGCTGCGAGACGGCGACTCCGGCGCGGCTGCCCAGCGTGATGACATGGTCGCCGGACATGAAGGGCCGGCCGATCGCCTCGACCAGCTCGCCGGCCAGGAACCGGCCGTCGGCGAGCGTCGCCGGCGCCGCCAGAAGCACCGCGAACTCGGCGCCGGCCATGCGGGCGATCAGGACGCTGCGCCCGTCGGGGTCGGCCTGGCGCTCAATGCGCCGCGCCGCCGCCTGGAGCACCGAGTCGCCAACCGAGCGGCCGAAGGCGGCGTTGATGGCATCGTAGCGGCTGACCGACAGCAGCAGCATGACGACGGGGCCGCGCGCCAGCTGCTCCTCGAGCCATTCGCGCACCGCCCGGCCGTCGCCGAGGCCGGTCAGCGGGTCCCGGCTGCGAACGCCGCCGGCGCCCGGTGTGATCGTTTCGGTCCTCCCGACGATTCCGCCTTCCGGCTGGACCCGCACATGGTGGGCGATGCGGGTGCCGCGGCTTTCCGAATCGGCATGGGCGAAGGCGGTCGCCTCGCCGGTCGCCATCACCCGGCCGATCGCTCCGCGAGCGGCACGCCGCCCTTCCGGGTCGAGCTTGCGGAACAGCTCCATCAGCCCGATGCGTTGGCCATCGGAATCGGAAAGGCCCGCCTTGCGCGCCAGGGCGGCGCTGAGCTCGACGGTGCGCGAACCCGGCTCCCAGCGCCAGGAGGTGGAATCGTGGCGGTTCGAGCGGCGCGGGACGCCCCCGCCCACGCGCTCCGCGTGCCGCAGCGCGAACTGGAGCGCGTGGAGAAGCTGGGCCTCGCTGAAGGGGCTGACGAGGAAATGGGTGGCGCCGAGCTGGTGAACCGCCTCGAGCGCCGCCGCGTCGTTGCGCGACAGCAGCACCAGCAAGGCGGCGGCGTTGGCCTCGGCGGCATCGGCGATGGTCCGCACCGCCTCGCGCCCCTCCTCGAGCGCACCGCGCGCATCGACCACGGCCACCGCCGCCCCGGAAGCGACGAACCGCGCCTCGGCATTGTCGGCCCGGCGAGCGGCAATCGGCTGCCACCCTGCCCCCTCGGCCAGCCGCGTGAGCTCGTCGCGGTGGCGGAAGGACAGGATGAAGAGCGGCGCGGGCATGGCCCGGTCTAGCGGGCAGCGGGCGGGCCGCCAATCCGGCTGCGGCGGCTCTTCCCGGCTTGGCACATTGACGGCCCAAGGTCCTGCGCCCTAGCTAGAGCGATGGCCGGTAACGCTGACAGGGCAATGGCGCTCGTCGCCTCCAACGCCGAGGCGGCGCAGGCGGCCGACGCGCTGCTTCGCGGCCGCTACGACTTCGTCCCCTATGAGGAAGCGGAGCTGGTGGTGGCGCTGGGCGGCGACGGCTTCCTGCTGCACATCCTCCACGACATGCTCGGCCGCGGCCGGGTGTGCCCGGTATTCGGCATGAATCGGGGAACCGTCGGCTTCCTGATGAACGAGTTCCGGCTGGACGGCCTGGTCGAGCGGCTCGGCCGGGCCAAGGCGTTCGCGGTGCCGCCGCTGCAGATGACCGCCCATACCGTCGAAGGCGAGGTGATACGCGACGAGGCGATCAACGAGGTGTCGCTGCTTCGCGAGACTCGCCAGACCGCCTGGATCGAGATCTCGGTCAACGGGCGGGTCGTCATGCCCGAGCTGATCTGCGACGGCGTGCTGGTGGCCTCGCCGGCCGGCTCGACGGCCTACAATCTCTCCGCGCAAGGGCCGATCCTGCCGCTCAACTCGCGGCTGGTGGCGCTGACTCCGATCAGCCCGTTCCGGCCGCGGCGCTGGCGGGGCGCGCTGATTCCGGACGACCTCAAGATCGGCTTTCGAGCGCTCGATCCGGTCAAGCGGCCCGTCTCCGCCGTGGCCGACCAGCTCGAAGTGCGCGACGTCGACACGGTCGAGATCTGCGTCGAGCGGAGCAAGGCGCTGACCTTGCTGTTCGATCCCGAGCACGCGCTCGACGAGCGGATCACCACGGAGCAGTTCGCCGTCTGAGCCGGCCAGCAGGCTGCGCGGCGCCAATTCGCTCGCGCTCCCGCCCTGCCCTTGCGGTTTTCGCCGTCATGCTGATATAGGCCCGCGTCGCTCGCGAGAGCCGCTCCCCGGTAGCTCAGCGGTAGAGCAACCGGCTGTTAACCGGTTGGTCGATGGTTCGAATCCGTCCCGGGGAGCCACTCGCTCGTGCGCAAATCCAGGCCCAACGAAAAAGGCGGCGCCCGCGGGGACGCCGCCTCTCTCAATCGAGTGCCGCCGCTTTAGCGGGTCTCGTCCTTGTCGGTGCCGAGTGCTTCGCGCACGCTGTCCTTGGCTCCGCCCCAGGCGTTCTGGAGCTTGCCTTCGCCTTTCTCGGCCTCGCCTTCGCGCTTCATCTTCTCATCGCCGATGAAGCCGCCGACCTTCTCCTTGGCGCCGCCGGTCCACTGCTTGCCCGTGCCTTCGATACGGTCGTTGTCGATGCCCTTGTCGGCCATCTCACTTACTCCTTTTCCTAACCTGTTTTAGCTCAACGGATCGCCGGAGCAGGCGTTCCCGGCCGCCGAGCCTGACGGTTATTCGGCCGCGCCGGCCGCCGGGGCCTCGTCTTCGCCTCCGCGCCGCCGCCGGCTGAACAGCGCCACTGCGACCACCCCCACGGCCGCGGTCACCGCCACTTTCTTCGCGAGGCCCTTCCTGTTGTGCTTCCACTCCGAGCGGATGCCCATCTCGGCCGGGATGTTGGGGATCCTGGCGCGCGCCAGATCCTCGACAAGCCCCTCAACGACGTTGATGCGGTCCGCGCCCATCAGCATCAGCCAGTGGAGCCAGTTGGACTCGCTCCAGCGGAAGGCGGCGCGGCGGATGAGGCCGCTGACGCCTCGCGGCGGCACGGCGGTTCCGAAGACGGCCGGCTGGCGGATATGCTCGATCGACTGCAATATCTCGACCTCGCTCGACTGCAGCGGGGGACGCTCCCAGCGGCGCGTGAGCCCCTCGTCCCGGGAGCGGTCGCGATAAGGGTAGGTGGGGTCGTTCTCCGGATCGGCGTCGACGCCCCATCCGATGACGGTGGAGGGGTCGATCGGGCTCCGCGCGGCGGCGATGTCGGTGCGTTCCTTCAGCATGTTCGTTTCCTCAACCATGGGGCACCAGCACCGGCTTGATGCAGCCGTCGAGCTTGGCCGAGAAGATGTGATAGGCGTCCGATATGTCCTCGAGCGGCACGCGGTGGGTGATGATCCCCTTGGGGTTCAGCCGTCCTTCCCGCACATGCTCGATGAGCTTGGGAAGATGGCGCTTCACCGCCGCCTGGTTGGCGCGAAGCGTCAGGCCCTTGTTCACGACGTTGCCGATCGGGACCATGTTCCCGGTCGGCCCGTAGACGCCGACGATCGAGACCACGCCGCCTTTCTTGACCGAGTTGATCGCCCAGT
>DASZEO010000011.1:0-12858 GCA_035940755.1 Allosphingosinicella sp.
CGCCCACACCGCCTACGGCGTGTGCGGGGTCAAGGTGTGGATCTTCAAGGGCGAGATCCTCGGCCACGATCCGCTGTCGCAGGACCGGCTGATGATGGAGGCTCAAACCTCCGGCGTCCGCCCCGCGCGCGACGACCGCCGCTAAGGAACAAGAGCAATGCTTCAACCCAAACGCACCAAGTTCCGCAAGGCGCATAAAGGCCGCATCCACGGCGACGCCAAGGGCGGCACCGCGCTCAACTTCGGCGCCTACGGCCTCAAGGCGATGGAGCCGGAGCGGATCACCGCGCGCCAGATCGAAGCGGCCCGCCGCGCGATCACCCGCCACATCAAGCGCCAGGGGCGGTTGTGGATCCGCATCTTCCCGGACGTGCCGGTCTCGTCGAAGCCCGCCGAAGTCCGCATGGGCTCGGGCAAGGGCAGCCCCGAATACTGGGTCGCCCGGGTGAAGCCTGGCCGGATCCTGTTCGAGCTCGACGGCATTCCCGGCCCGCTCGCCAAGACCGCGTTCGAGCGGGCGGCCGAGAAGCTCCCGATCAAGACCAAGGTGGTCGCCCGCCTCGGTGAATCGCTGCTCGAGGACGCATGAACATGGCCCAGATCGACGATCTTCGCTCGACCAGCGACGACCAGCTGACCGACCAGCTGGCGGAGCTGAAGCGCGAGCAGTTCAACCTTCGCTTCCAGGCCGCGACCAACCAGATCGAGAAGCCGTCGCGGGTGCGCGAGGTGCGCCGCGCCATCGCCCGCATCCGGACGCTTCAGAACGAGCGCGCCCGCGCCGCCCAGTCGGCCAAGGCGTAAGGAGAGACACGAAATGCCCAAGCGCGTCCTGACCGGCACCGTGGTGTCAGACAAGACCGACAAGACCGTGGTGGTGCGGGTCGAGCGGCGGGTGAAGCACCCGCTCTACGGCAAGATCATCCGGCGCTCGAAGAAGTACCACGCCCATGACGAGGGCAACGAGTTCAAGGAAGGCGAGATCGTCCGGATCGAGGAGACCCGGCCGATCTCGAAGCTGAAGACGTGGCGGGTGCTGAGCCGCGCCGACGCCGAGGCGGCCGACGCCGCCGCCGGCGAGAAGGCGCAGGCGAAGGCTAAGGGCCGCAAGGCCAAGGCCGAGAAGGCCGAGGCCGAGCCGGCGGAGGCGTGATTGTTCCCCTGCGAAAGCAGGGGTGCAGACTGGGCTCCTGCTTTCGCAGGAGCACGAAGGATCGAAAAGCTCATCGCCGGACGCATTCCGGTTGAAGTTTAAAGAAGGAATGGATCGATGATCCAGATGCAGTCCAATCTCGACGTCGCTGACAATAGCGGCGCCAAGCGAGTCCAGTGCATCAAGGTGCTGGGCGGCTCGAAGCGCCGCTTCGCCGGCGTCGGGGACATCATCGTCGTCTCCGTCAAGGAGGCGGCGCCGCGCGGCCGAGTCAAGAAGGGCGACGTCCACAAGGCCGTGATCGTCCGCACCGCCAAGGACATCCACCGTCCCGACGGCTCGACGATCCGCTTCGATTCCAACGCCGCCGTCCTGGTCAACAACAACCAGGAGCCGATCGGCACCCGCATCTTCGGGCCCGTGGTGCGCGAGCTTCGCGCCAAGAAGCACATGAAGATCATCAGCCTAGCGCCGGAGGTGCTGTAATGGCCGCCAGGATCAAGAAGGGCGACAAGGTCGTGGTCCTGTCCGGCAAGGACAAGGGACGCAGCGGCGAGGTCGTCAGGTCGATGCCGAAGGTCGGCAAGGTGCTGGTGTCGGGCGTCAACGTCCACGCCCGCCATACCAAGCCGAGCCAGGCGCGCCCGCAGGGCGGGATCGAGCGCAGGGAGGCGCCGCTGCACGTCTCCAAGGTGGCGCTTCAGGACCCGAAGACGGGCAAGCCCACGCGCGTCCGGTTTGAGGATCGGGACGGCAAGAAAGTGCGGGTCGCGGTGCGGTCCGGGGAGCTGATCGATGGCTGAAGACAGGTACATTCCGCGCCTCAAGCGCGACTATGACGAGCGGATCGTCCCGGCGATGATCGAGCGGTTCGGCTACAAGAACCGCCTCGAAGTGCCGCGGCTGGAGAAGATCGTGCTCAACATGGGCGTCGGCGAGGCGACGCAGGACAAGAAGAAGGTCGAGACCGCCGCGTCCGAGATGGAGCTGATCGCCGGCCAGAAGCCGGTGATCACCAAGGCCAAGAAGTCGATCGCCCAGTTCAAGCTGCGCGAAGGCATGCCGATCGGCGTCAAGGTCACGCTTCGCCGCGAGCGCATGTACGAGTTCCTCGACCGGCTGGTCACCGTCGCGCTGCCGCGCGTTCGCGACTTTCGCGGCCTCAACCCGCGCTCGTTCGACGGCCGCGGCAATTACGCGATGGGATTGAAGGAGCAGATCGTGTTCCCGGAGATCAACTATGACCGCATCGAGAAGGTGCGCGGCATGGACATCATCGTCACCAC
The DNA here is from genome assembly GCA_035940755.1 of Allosphingosinicella sp. Classification (GTDB taxonomy): domain Bacteria; phylum Pseudomonadota; class Alphaproteobacteria; order Sphingomonadales; family Sphingomonadaceae; genus Allosphingosinicella. Next base: position 2,440 of record DASZEO010000011.1, read on the forward strand.
CACCGCGAAGACGGACGACGAGGCGCGCGAGCTGCTGCGCCTCTTCAACTTCCCGTTCCCGCAGGAGGAGCAGCAGCAGAAGGCTGCATGATCGATTGTGCTCCCGCGAAAGCGGGAGCCCAGGCTGGGTTCCTGTCCGCAGGAACGCATTGGAAGGAAAAGAGAACTTAAGTCATGGCGAAACTGAGTTCGATCAACAAGAACGAGCGGCGCAAGAAGCTGGCGAAGAAATATGCCGGCCAGTATGCGCGGCTGAAGGCGATCGCGAACGACGAGTCCAAGGACGAGACGGAGCGCCTGATCGCTCGGCTGAAGATGGCCGAGATCCCGCGCAACGGGAATCCGACGCGCGTGCGCAACCGGTGCGAGCTCACCGGGCGGTCGCGCGCTTATTATCGTAAATTCCGACTGTCGCGGATCATGCTCCGGGAGCTGGGCAATAAAGGCCTGATCCCCGGCGTGACCAAGTCGAGCTGGTAAGGGCACGATATATGCCGATGACCGATCCCCTGGGCGACATGCTCACCCGCATCCGCAACGGCCAGCAAGCGCGCAAGGACAGCGTCGTCTCGCCGGCGTCCAAGCTGCGGGCGCGAGTCCTCGACGTGCTCCAGCGCGAAGGCTATATCCGCGGCTATCGCGAAGAGGCGCTCGGCAACCATGCCGGGCTTCGAATCGAGCTCAAATATTTCGAAGGCCAGCCGGCCATCCAGCACGTGTCGCGCATCTCGCGGCCGGGCCGGCGCGTCTATTCGGGCGCCCAGGAGCTGCCGCGGGTTCGCAACGGCCTTGGCATCACCATCGTCTCGACGCCCCACGGAGTCCTGTCGGACGCCGAAGCGCGCCAGCAGAATGTCGGCGGCGAAGTCCTCGCGGAGGTGTTCTGATGTCCCGCATCGGTAAGGTCCCGGTCGCTCTCCCGAGCGGCGTCTCCGCCTCGGTCGAGGGTTCGGTGCTTTCGGTCCGCGGTCCGAAGGGCACGCTGTCCATGTCGATGCTCGACGACATCAGTTACGCCATCGAGGACGGCCGCATCGTCGTGAAGCCGGCCAACGAGACCAAGCGGGCGCGCTCCTTCTGGGGCATGCACCGCACGCTCGTCCAGAACCTGGTGACCGGCGTCGCCGAAGGCTTCACCAAGACGCTCGAGATCACCGGCGTCGGCTACCGCGCCGCGGCCCAGGGCCGCAACCTGCGCCTCCAGCTCGGCTACAGCCACGACGTCAACATCGCCGTGCCCGAGGGCCTCGACGTGAAGACGCCGGACCCGACGACCGTCGAGATTTCCGGCACCGACCGGCAGAAGGTCGGCCAGCTGGCCGCCGAGATCCGGCAGTGGCGCAAACCCGAGCCCTACAAGGGCAAGGGCATCAAGTATCGCGGCGAGTACATCTTCCGCAAAGAAGGCAAGAAGAAATAGCCATGGCGAGATTCGACCCCTTCGCGAAGCGCGCCCAGCGCGTGCGCACCGCCATCCGCTCGCGCGGCGGCGACCGGCCGCGCCTGTCGGTTCACCGTTCCGGCCGGCACATCTACGCCCAGGTGATCAGCGATCAGGAGGGGCGGACGCTCGCCTCGGCCTCGACGCTCGACAAGGAGCTTCGCGGCCAGACCGGCGCCACCATCGCCGGCGCCCAGGAAGTCGGCCGCCGCATCGCCGAGCGCGCCAAGGCGGCCGGCGTCACTCGCGTGGTCTTCGACCGCGGCGGGTTCCTGTTCCACGGCCGCGTGAAGGCTCTCGCCGATGCCGCGCGCGAGAGCGGATTGGAGTTTTAAGACATGGCTGACGAAACCAACCAGACGCCCGAGGCGGCCGAGCCGTCCAGCCCGCCCACCGAGGCGGCGGCGCCCGCTCCGGGCCCGCGCCGCGACCGCGGCCCGCGCGGCGGGCGCGGCGGACGCGGCGGCGGCGACCGCGGAGGCCGCGGCCGGCGCGACGACCGCCGCGGCGGCCCCGGCCGCGACGATGACGGCGGCGAGGAGCTGATCGAGAAGCTGGTCCACATCAACCGCGTCTCCAAGACCGTGAAAGGCGGCAAGCGCTTCGGCTTCGCCGCTCTGGTCGTGGTGGGCGACGGAAAGGGCCGCGCCGGCTTCGGCCACGGCAAGGCCCGCGAGGTGCCGGAGGCGATCTCGAAGGCGACCGCCGCGGCCAAGAAGGCGATGGTCAGGGTGCCGCTGCGCGACGGCCGCACGCTTCACCATGACGGCCTTGGCCGGTTCGGGGCCGGGCGGGTCTATGTCCGCTCGGCGCCGCAGGGCACCGGAATCATCGCCGGCGGCCCGATGCGCGCCGTGTTCGAGAGCCTCGGAGTGGCGGACGTCGTCACCAAGTCGATAGGCACGTCCAACCCCTACAACATGATCCGCGCGACCTTCGAGGCGCTGGGCGAGCAGACCAGCCCCAAGTCGGTGTCGCAGCGCCGCGGGCGTAAGCTCGCCGAACTGATGGCGCGTCGCGACGGCCTCACGGGCGCCGCCGCCGAGGCCGAAGCCGAGGCGGTGACGGAGTAACAAGCATGGCCAAGCTCAAGATCACCCAGACCGGATCGCCGATCCGCCGCACGCCCGACCAGAAGAAGACGCTGGTAGGGCTCGGCCTCAACAAGATGCATCGCACGGTCGAGCTCGACGACACCCCGGAGGTGCGCGGCATGATCCGCAAGGTGCAGCATATGGTGAGCGTCGGCGAATAGCCGCCGATCGTCATCCCGGCGCAGGCCGGGATCCAGCGTGCCTAAGCGCGTGGCACGACTGGGCCGATAGCGAAACTGGGCCCCGGCCTTCGCCGGGGTGAACTACAGCGAGTGCAGAACATGAAACTGAACGATCTCCGCGACAACAAGGGTGCCCGCAAGGGCCGGGTGCGGGTCGGGCGCGGCATCGGCTCGGGCCTCGGCAAGACCGCCGGACGCGGCCAGAAGGGCCAGAAGAGCCGCTCCGGCGTCTCCGTCTTCGGCTTCGAGGGCGGTCAGATGCCGCTCCACATGCGGCTGCCGAAGCGGGGCTTCAACAACATCTTCGCCAAGGATTATGCCGAGGTGAATGTCGGCGCGATCCAGAAGGCGCTCGATTCCGGCCGCCTGGCCGCCGACGGCGTCATCGACCATGATGCGCTCAAAGCGGCCGGCCTCGCCCGCGGCGGCAAGGACGGCGTGCGCCTGCTCGGCAAGGGCACCTTGTCGGCCAAGCTCGCGCTGCGCGTCGCCGGCGCCTCGGCCGGCGCCCGTCAGGCGATCGAGGGCGCGGGCGGCTCGGTCGAGCTGATCGAGGTCACCCCGGCCGCGGAAAAAGCCGCCGCCAAGAAGGGCAGCGCCAAAGGCCGGGCCAAGGCGGAGGCCTGATCCGGCGCCGCCCGCGTCTCGCAATGGCGGCGAAGCGGCCTATATGAGCGCCTGAGCGTAGGGAAAAATCGAGCATGGCAACCACCGCCGACCAGATGGCCGCCAACCTGAGCCTGGCGAACTTCACCAAGGCGACGGATCTCAAGAAGCGGCTGTGGTTCACGCTCGGCGCTCTGATCATCTTCCGCCTGCTCTCGTTCGTGCCGCTGCCCGGCATCGATCCGCGTTCGCTCAACGCGCTGTTTCAGACCACGCGCGGCGGCGTCCTCGACTTCTTCAACATGTTCTCGGGCGGAAGCCTGGAGCGTATGAGCCTGATTGCGCTGGGCGTGATGCCGTACATCACCGCGTCGATCGTCATGCAGCTCGCCACGACGATGTCGCCGCAGCTCGCCCAGCTCAAGAAGGAAGGCGAGACCGGCCGCAAGAAGATCAACCAATATACCCGCTACGGCACCGTCCTGCTGTGCGCCATCCAGGGCTATTTCATGGCGGTAGCCCTTGAAGGCTGGGGCGCCGACCGGGGCAGCTCGGCGGTGCTGGATCCGGGCATGATGTTCCGAGTCACCACCGTCATCAGCCTCGTCGGCGGCACCATGTTCCTGATGTGGCTGGGCGAGCAGATCACCAGCCGCGGCATCGGCAACGGCATCTCGCTGATCATCATGGCCGGCATCGTCGCCCAGCTGCCGACGGCGCTCGCGCAGCTGTTCGAGGGCGGCCGCACCGGCAGCCTCGACCCGTTCGTGATCCTGGTGATCGTGGCGCTCGCGCTCGGGCTCGTGCTTTTCATCTGCTTCATGGAACGCGCCCAGCGGCGCGTGCTGATCCAATATCCGAAGCGCCAAACGGCGCGGGGCCAGATCCAGCAGGAGCGCTCGCACCTGCCCTTGAAGGTCAACACCTCGGGCGTGATCCCGCCCATCTTCGCCTCGTCGCTGCTGCTGATGCCGCTCACCATCGCCCAGTTCGCGGGACAGAGTCAGACCGGCGATACGTGGTGGAGCGAGCTCATCATCGCCGTCAGCACCGCGCTTCGCCACGGGGCGCCGCTCTACATGTTCCTCTACGGCGCCGGCATCATCTTCTTCTGCTTCTTCTACACCGCGGTCGTCTTCAACCCCGAGGAGACGGCCGAGAATTTGAAGAAATATGGCGGCTTCATCCCCGGCATCCGGCCCGGCAAGCGCACCGAGGAATATCTCGATTACGTCCTCACCCGGGTAACCGTGGTCGGCGCCGCCTATCTGACGCTGATCTGCCTGATTCCGGAATTCCTGATCGCCCGCGCCGGCATCCCCTTCTACCTCGGCGGAACGTCGCTGCTGATCGTCGTCAACGTCACGATGGACACGGTGAGCCAGATCCAGAGCCACCTGATCGCGCACCAATATGGCGACCTTATCAAGAAGGCGAAGCTCAAGGGCGGCGGCCTGAGGCGCGGCTGACGGCTCGGGCTGAGAGGCGGGCGGAATGGCGATGAACATCATCCTGTTGGGCCCGCCCGGGGCGGGCAAGGGCACCCAGGCTGCCCGCCTGGTCGACGAGCGGGGCATGGTCCAGCTCTCGACCGGCGACATGCTTCGCGCGGCCGTCAAAGCGGGCACCCCGGTGGGGCTGAAGGCCAAAGCCGTGATGGAGGCGGGCGAGCTCGTCTCGGACGCCATCGTCTCGGCCTTGATCGGCGAGCGGCTCGACAGGGCCGAAGCGGCCGGAGGCGCCATCTTCGACGGATATCCGCGTACCCGCGCCCAGGCCGAGGCGCTCGACGTGCTGCTCGCCGAGCGCGGCCGCCGCCTCGACTTCGTCATCGAGCTCGACGTCGACGAGGACGCGCTGGTCGACCGGATCACCGGCCGCTTCACCTGCGCGGGGTGCGGCGCCGGCTATCACGACCGCTACAAGCTTCCGGCGGTCCCCGGCACCTGCGACGTCTGCGCCGGGCAGGAGTTCAAGCGCCGCCCCGACGACAATGAGGAGACGGTGCGCACCCGAATGGCCGAATACCGCGCCAAGACGGCGCCGATCCTGCCCATCTACGAGGCGCGCGGCCTAGTTCGCCGAGTCGACGGCATGGCCCCGATCGCGGCAGTCGGAGCCGCCATCGACGCGATTCTCGACGGCGGTTGATCGTCTCCTCGTCAGCGGCGCTCCAGCCGGGGCGGCGGTCCGACACCGTGCTCGGGGCTTCCAATCCCACAAAAAATGCTATGCTCCCCCCCACAGCGACTCCGGCAGCTTTTGCCCGGGGCATCTTAAGGGGAGGCGATGCAATGAACAGGGGTGGCGGGGTTCCGCGCGCGTCGGAGCATGTCGACGTCAACGGCTTCATGGAGGGCGTGAAGCGCCGCAATCCCGGGCAGACCGAGTTCATCCAGGCCGTCCAGGAAGTCGCCGAGGACATTTTCGAGTTCATCGACGGCAAGCCCGAATATCACGAGGCGCAGATCCTCAGGCGCATCGCCGAGCCCGACCGCGTCGTCTCCTTCCGCGTCTGCTGGGAGGACGATAACGGCAACATCCGCGTCCAGCGCGGCTACCGGGTCCAGAACAACAACGCGATCGGCCCCTATAAAGGCGGCATCCGCTTCCACCCCTCGGTCAACGAGAGCATCCTCAAGTTCCTCGCCTTCGAGCAGACGTTCAAGAACGCCCTCACCGGCCTGCCGATGGGCGGCGGCAAGGGTGGGGCCAACTTCAACCCCAAAGGCAAGAGCGTCAACGAGATCATGCGCTTCTGCCAGAGCTTCATGACGGAGCTCTACCGCCACATCGGCGCCAACGTCGACGTGCCCGCCGGCGACATCGGCGTCGGCGCGCGCGAGATCGGCTACATGTTCGGCCAGTACAAGCGCATCACCAACAGCTGGGAGGGCGTGCTTACCGGCAAGGGCCTCGAATATGGCGGCTCGCTGATCCGCACCGAGGCGACCGGCTACGGCGCCGTCTACTTCCTCGAGAACATGCTCAAGACCCGCGGGCGTGACATGACCGGCCTTCGCGCCGTCATCTCCGGCTCGGGCAACGTCGCCACGCACGCGGCCGAGAAGATCAACCAGCTCGGCGGCAAAGTGCTGACCCTCTCCGACAGCGAGGGCTTCGTCCATGACCCCGACGGCATTACGCAGGACAAGATCGAGTGGGTGAAGACCCATAAAACCAAGCGGCGCGGCAGAATCTCGGAGTATGCGGACGAGTTCAAGACGGCGAGCTTCCACGCGGGCGAGCGGCCGTGGGGGGTCGAATGCGACCTGGCTCTGCCCTGCGCCACCCAGAACGAGCTGCTCGGCGAGGATGCCCGGATGCTCGTCAAGAACGGCTGCATCGGCATCTCGGAAGGCGCGAACATGCCCACCGACCTCGAAGGCGTGCACGTCTTCAGGGATGCGAAGGTCCTCTACGCTCCGGGCAAAGCCTCGAACGCCGGCGGGGTCGCCGTCTCCGGCCTCGAGATGAGCCAGAATTCCGCGCGCATCAGCTGGAAGGAGGAACAGCTCCAGCAGCTCTTGAAGGACATCATGGACGGCATCCACGAGCGCTGCATCGAATATGGCGACCGCGGCAACGGCTATATCGACTATGTGAAGGGCGCCAACATCGCCGGTTTCAAGAAAGTCGCCGACGCGATGCTGGCCTTCGGCGTGGTGTGAGGCACCGAAGGCCTGCGCTTCCGGCCCCTCCGTCACCCTGAACTCGTTTCAGGGTCCAGCTCTCCGCCCGCACAGCGGCTCGAAACTGGATGCTGAAACAAGTTCAGCATGACGGCCTCGGGCGGCAAAGCGCGGGAGAGCGATGGCCTGCGCTTCCGGCCCGTCCGTCACCCTGAACTCGTTTCAGGGTCCAGCTCTCCGCCCGCACAGCGGCTCGAAATTGGATGCTGAAACAAGTTCAGCATGACGGGTTGCGGGCACAGCGGCTCGAAATTGGATGCTGAAACAAGTTCAGCATGACGAGTCGGGGGCGCAGCGGCTCGTCCGTGGATGCTGAAACGCACCAGCATGACCCTGAGCGGTCTTGGCCGCCTAACCGCTGACGATGTTCAATATGTTCCCGTCGGGGTCCTTGAACCAGGCGACCTTCACGCCCTCGCCGGCATGGACGTCGCCGTCGCGGGTCATTCCGGGCAGGTCGTAATGTTCGAAGGTGATGCCCTTGGCGGCGAGCGTCCGGGCGACCTGCTCGACGCGGTCGCCGACCGCCCAGGTCAGCGCGGTGGCCCGGTTGGTGCCGGCATAATCGGAACGGTAGACGTTGAAGCGGCTGCCGCCGCTGCGATAGCTGACCAGCTCGTCGCCCATGGTCGCGACCGGTTCGAAGCCGAGCGTGCTTTCGTAGAAATCCCGCGCCAGCGCCATGTTGCGAACCGGCAGGTTGGCGACGGCGTCGGTCTCGGTCAGCACTCCGGCGACGGTGGCAGGGCGGGTGAGCGTGTCGCTGCTCGAATCGGTCATGGCGGATCTCCGGCAGTCCCCGGGAGACCAACCGGCTAATCCATGTTAGGTTCCGCCGCCTCCGGGACGGGGGCGGGGCTCCCGCGAGGCCTCAGGCGGCTTCCGCTTCTTCCGTCATGACCGGGCCGGAATCCTGGCCCTTGGCGGCGGGATCGCGGTCGACCAACTCGATCACGCCCATCGGCGCGGCGTCGGAGGCGCGGATGCCCGCCTTGATGACGCGGGTATAGCCGCCGTTGCGGCCTTCGTAGCGCGGCGCCAGCACGTCGAACAACTTGGCGAGCTGCGCGTCGTCGAGCAGCCGCGAATGGGCGAGGCGGCGGTTGGAAAGGCCGCCTTTCTTGGCGAGCGTGATCAGCTTCTCGACATAGGGCCGAAGCTCCTTGGCCTTGGGGAGCGTGGTCGTGATCTGCTCGTGCTTGATCAAAGCGGCAGCCATGTTGCGGAACATGGCGAGGCGGTGGCTGGAGGTGCGGCCGAGCTTACGGCCGCCGACGCGATGGCGCATGTCTTCTTCCTCGTTCGTCCGGGGCCCGTATGAGGTAGTCCCGGCCAGGCGGTGTGACAGGGCGCCGCCTAAACCCTTCAAATGAAACGACGGAGCCGCAGCCCCGCCTTGGCGCGCTCCAAAGCGGATCGGGGCCGAAAAGTCAAGCTGGCAGGCCGCTCGCGACGCGGCCGATACTAACCCAGGTGAACCTTCGCTGGGCCCGCTCGTTCTTCAGGTCAGCGGGGCGCCACGGCCTAGGCTACGCGTGCGCCCGGCCGGGGTGGGTCCGCCGCGGCGGGCCCGCCCCACGCATCTCCCCAACCTCCGAGCAGCCGACCCGCGGCTTTCAGCTCTTCCGGTCGCCGCGGTCACCTTGGCCCGGTTTGCTCTCTGTCTTGGCGTGCTGGCGCCGGTCGGCGGCGAGGCTCCGGCCGACGTCGACGACGTCCTTGAAGCGGCCTTTCTCGTCGCGGCGCACGAAGCGCTTGTCGGTTCCGGTGTCGATAAGTTCACGCTTGCTGCCCATGGCAACGGCTCCTTCTCGAGTGTCGTGCCGCAAGAATCCGCGAGAATCGGCCTTGGTTCCTTGAGCCGCCGCCAGCGTCCGTCGTCGCCGTCAGGCCGGCGCCCGTGCGCCGCCGAAGCGCCTCGCCTTGCCGACCACCCCGCGCAGCGCCTGGAACAGGTCGGTGGGGCGGAACGGCTTCTTGAGGATCGTCACGTCGGGCCCGTCCGCCGGCACATCGGCCACCTGCTGGGTCACGAATAAGACCGGCGCGTCATGCTTGGCGCGGATCGCCTCGACGGCGGCGATCCCGCTGCCTTCCTGAAGCTGGACCGCGGCGGTGATGAGGTCTGGCGGATCGGCCTCGGCCGCCGCGATCGCCTCTTCCTCGGTCATCGCCATCGCCACCGACGTGAAGCCGGCGTCGCGAAGCGCGTCCTCGATCATGAAGGACGTGAAGACCTGTGGCTCGATGATGAGAGCGTGCATGTATGGCTCGCGCGCCGAAACTTGGTGAAGGCGGGACCTGGAAGCTGCCCCTCGCCGAGGGCCCGGATACTGCTCGACGATAGCGGCTAAACCGACTGATTTATGTTTAGTTTCCTCGGGCGTACAAAATTTTGCTTTTTTCTGCCGAGACTTAGGAGTCACGCTCAAATGCACCCGGTGCCGCTAACGCAGCTTGGTGATCTTCAGCCCGTCCGCCTTGGCGCGGTCGCGGATCGATTCCTCCGTTCGCGTGAGCGCCCGCGAGATGGCCTTCAGGGACATTCCCTTTCCGGCGAGCAGGTGCAGCTTCTGGATCTCGTCCTGCCGCCACGCCTGCCGGTGCCGCTCGAACCGCTCCGCCATCTCTGTTATCCGCCTTCCTGAGCCCCCTATGCCACGCGGGGGCGGTGTTCGAAACCGAACTCTCCAGTGTCCGCGGCCGAACATCGCCGTGCGATGCCAAGCGCTGCCGCACTGCACCGTTCGGCTGGCCCGAAAGTTGCACTCTTTCCCGGAGCAACTTCGAAAGGACGACCTCGTGATCGCTTTCCTCGCTCTTCCATCCTCGCGGCGCCACGGCCTCACTCTGGCGCTCCTCGCCGCGCTGTGCGGACTGGTTGCGCTGAGTGCGCCCCCGGCCGCCGCCGCCGCGCAGTCGAGCGAGCGCTTCTCCTACATCCTGTTCGGGCAGGGGAGCCGCGACACGACGATGAGCGGCTCCACCGACGATTTGAGGCACGCCCGCACGCTGCGCCGCGGCGCCGAGGCGCTGCTCTACGTGCGCCAGGGCGGCGCCACCTACGTCATCCGCGATGCGGGCACGCTTCGCCGAGCGCAGGAGATATTCGCGCCGCAGCAGGCGATGGGCGCGCGGCAGGCTGAGCTCGGCTCGCGCCAGGCGGCGCTCGGCGGCCGCCAGGCGGCATTGGGCGCCGACCAGGCCCGCCTCGCCACGCGGCAGGCGGGCGCGTCGCCGGCTCGAGCCGCCGAGCTGGCGCGCCAGCAGGATGCCTTGGGGCGGCAGCAGGACGCCCTGGGCCGCCAGCAGGATGCGCTCGGCCGCCGGCAAAGCGCCCTCGGCCGCGAACAGAGCCGCCTCGCCCGAGAGGCCGATGCGAGCTTCCGCGCCCTCCTCGCCGA
>DASZEO010000012.1:0-4733 GCA_035940755.1 Allosphingosinicella sp.
CGAAGACGTGCGGGAAATGTTCGGGCCGGATCTTGCCGAGAACGACATTGCAGTCGGTGACGGTGAGCGGGCCGCCGCGGCGGTAGCAGGCCGGCCCAGGCACCGCGCCGGCGCTGTCCGGGCCCACGCGGAAGCGCCGCCCGTCATAGCAGCAGATCGACCCGCCGCCGGCCGCGACCGTGTGGATTTCGAGCATCGGCGCACGCACCCGAACGCCGGCCACCGCCCGCTCGCTGGTGCGCTCGTAGGTGCCGGCGAAATGCGACACGTCGGTCGAGGTCCCGCCCATGTCGAAGCCGATGACATGGCCGAACCCCGCCTGCTGGGCCGTCCTGGCCATGCCGACGATACCCCCGGCGGGACCGGAGAGGATCGCGTCCTTGCCGCGGAAGGCCGCGGCGTCGGTGAGGCCGCCGTTCGACTGCATGAAGAACAGGCGGCCGGCGCTGCCGAGCCCTGCCACCACCTTGTCCACATAGCGGCGAAGCACCGGCGAGAGGTAGGCGTCGACGACGCAGGTGTCGCCGCGGCCGATCAGCTTGATCAGCGGCTCGACCTCGTGGCTCGCCGACACCTGAGTGAAGCCGATGTCGCGGGCGATTGCCGCCAGTGCCGCCTCGTGCGCCGTCCAGCGCCAGCCGTGCATCAGGACGATCGCAATCGAGCGGTAGCCGCGGTCGTAGGCGGACTGCAGGGACGAACGGGCGGCAGCTGCGTCGAGCTCGCGAAGAACCTCACCGCGGGCGGTGACCCGCTCGTCCACCTCGACAACCTCGCCGTAAAGCGCCTCCGGCAGCACGATCCGTCGCGCGAAGATGTCGGGGCGCGCCTGGTAGCCGATGCGAAGCGCGTCCCCGAAGCCGGCGGTGATGGCGAGCACCACGCCCTCGCCCTTCCGCTCGAGCAGGGCGTTGGTGGCCACGGTGGTGCCCATCTTGACCGACGCCACCTCAGAGCCGCCATGCTCGTCCAGGATCGCGCGGATGCCGGCAACGGCGGCGTCGTCGTAGCGGTCCGGATTGTCCGAGAGCAGCTTGCGCATGATCAGCCGGCCTTCGGGGGAGCGGGCGACAATGTCGGTGAAGGTGCCGCCGCGGTCGATCGAGAAGGTCCAGGCGGCCATCATCGCCCGCTGCCCTATCATTGGCGGCGCAGGCGGAAAAGCGCTGCGGACGGTGGAACCGTGGCGTGCGCCGCGACTTTGGCATTGCCGTGGCCGCCCCCTCCCCCCTTTCCGCCAGCCGGCCGATCGACGGCCCTGAGGACATTCCGCCGCAGGGCTGGAAGGACATAGCGCTCGCGACGTGGAAGGATGCGGGCGAGGACAATCTGACGCTCATTTCAGCCGGCGTCGCCTTCTACGCTTTTCTCGCCTTCGTGCCGCTGCTGACGGCCTTCGTGCTCAGCTACGGGCTGATCGCCGAGCCTTCGTCGGTGGTGAGCCACATGCACACGCTGACGAGCGTGATGCCGCAGAACGCGGCCGGCATCATCGGCGACCAGCTGCAGAGCATGACCGAGACCAGCGGCGCCAAGACCGGCTTCGCGCTGCTGCTCGCGGTCGGGATCGCGCTTTACGGGGCGAGCAAGGGCGCAGGCGCGGTCATGACGGCGCTCAACATCGTGTTCGAGGTGGGGGAAACCCGAAGCTTCGTCAGGCGGACGCTGCTGGCGCTGGCGATGACGGCGGGAGCGGTGATCGTGCTGTTCCTCGCCATCCTCGCGATCTCGGCGCTCAACTTCCTCGAAAATCTCATGCCCGACGTTGGCGGCGTCACGCAGGTGCTGCTCAAGGCTTTGTTCTTCGTCGCGGCGGCGGGAGCGGTGGTGCTGCTGCTGGCGGTCATCTACCGCTACGGGCCCAACCGCCCGGAGGCGGAGTGGAAGTGGATCACCCCCGGCTCCGGCGTGGCGACCCTGGTGTGGCTGGCGGCGACGTTCGGCTTCGGGCTCTACGTCGCCAATTTCGGCAATTACAACGCGACCTACGGCTCGCTGGGCGCAGTGATCGTGTTCCTGACCTGGCTCTACCTGACCGCCTACATCGTCCTGATGGGCGCCGAGCTCAACGCCATCATCGAGGCCGAGGTGGGGCAGGAGAAAGTGCAGGACGATAGTGCTGCGCGCTCCGCCGCCGAGCCCAAAGACATCCCCGCGATTCCTGAGGAGACTCCGGCGCCGTCCTTCGGCAAGGTGGTCGCGCGGATCGGGCTGTTCTCGATGCTGCTGAAGCTGCTCGGGCGTTCCCGCCGGCCGCGGGCCGGGCGGTGATCGGCGCAATCCTGTTCGACGTCGACGGCACGCTCGTCGACAGCAACGATCTCCACGCCGCGGCGTGGCAGGAGACGTTCCGCCGCTTCGGCGTCGAGCTGCCGCTCCAGCAGATCCGCGACCAGATCGGCAAAGGCGGCGACAATCTCATTCCCGCACTGTTGCCGAAGGAGATGGCGGAGACGCGGCAGGAGGAGATGGAGGCATTCCGCTCCGAGCTGTTCCAGCGCGATTACCTGCCGCGGGTGGTGCCCTTCCCCGGCGTCCGGCCGTTGTTCGAGCGGCTCTATGGCGACGGCGTCAAGATCGTGCTCGCAACCTCCGCCCAAGAGGCGGAGCTTCGCTTCCACGAGAACATCATCGGCTGCCAGGACCTGATCTTCGCCGCGACCTCGAAGGACGATGTCGAGCGCTCCAAGCCCTGCCCCGACATCTTCGCCGCAGCACTGGAAAAGGTGGCGCCGCTCGGCAAGGACGAGGTGCGGGTCGTCGGCGACTCGCCCTGGGACGTCAAAGCCGCCGCCAATGCGGGCTTGAAGGCCGTGGCGGTGCGCTGCGGCGGCTTCGACGAGGCGTGGCTCAAGGAAGCGGGCGCCATGGCGGTCCATGACGGGCCGGAGGATCTGCTCGCCCGCTATCCGGAGTGGCTGTCGCCCGCTTGACCGGCGCGCGCGGCTGGCGCAGCGCTGGCGGCGCCATGGCCGATGAAACCTTCACCAGCGCCGACTTCCACAACGTCGTCCAGAAACAGATCGTCAACGCCGTGTTCGAGACGATGGCGGCCGGCAAGCTCGACTGGGAGGTGATCGAACCTTTCCTCGACGTCGCGCGGCGGATTTGCCGGAGCGAGTTCCAGGAGGCTGCGCAAATCCGCTTTCACAGCCTTCGGGCGGAGGGCGACCAGTGGGTCCACGCCGAGGAGGCCTTTCTCGGCATTTCCGTCGCCGACCGCGACAACGGCGAGGAATGGCTGTCGGAAACCTGGTGGGTTTCGGACATCGCGCGGGCGGACGGCGACCTCGACCAGGTGCGCCTGACGGTCGCCGCGTTGGAGCGGAGCCTCGCCAAGCTGCACGCCTGGATCGCCGAGAAAGAGGCGTCGGCAAGCCCGGAAGAGCTGCCGGCGGACCTTCCCGAACAGGAAAAGGGAGGCTCGGGCGAGTCGGCCTGAGACCCGCCAAAGCCTCCCTTCCACAGTCCCGCGCGTGACAGGCGGGAACGGGTGCAGCCTTAGTTGCCGGAGCCGGTGACGCCCGCCTCGTAAAGCTGGATGCAGCGATCCTCGCCCGGGCCGGCGTGCGAGCAGGGCGGATAGCCCGACTGCGCCTCGACGGGACCGCCGACGCCCGAATATTCGCTGTGCTGCGAAACGTCGTTGCTGGCGAGGCTGGTGTCAGCCGTCGCGGTGTCGGCCTTGGTCGAGTCGGTCGATGAATCGTTCATCGCCAGCTCGGACTCGGCGTAGACCGGCTTCCAGCTGTCGTCGGCGCTCGTATCGGCGCTGAGGATCGGCTTGGCCGAGTCGGCCTGCGCGGTCTGGAGCGTTGCCGAGGGCTTGTCGGCGACCGGCTCATAGGGGCCACCCATCGCGGTGGTGACGGAATTTTCCATCAGCCCGCCCGTCTCGTGGTTCCAGCTGGCGAGCTGCGCGCGAACGCCCGGCTCGTAAAGCTGGATGCAGCGGTCGTCGCCCGGGCCAGGCTCGCAGGGCGGGTAATTCTGAGTGGCGACCTGCGGCGTCATGGTCGTGGTCTTGCCGGCGTCGACTTCCTCGAGCGGGCCGCCCATGCCGGTCTCAGCCGTCTTGTCGCCGACCGTCACGGCCAGCTTGTCGGTGTCGACCGCGGCGGCCTCGACCTTGGGCTGCGAATCAGCGGAGGCGGCGAACTGGGCCCGCGCCTCTTCCGACGGGACCTGAAGCTTGGTGCCGGTCTCGGCCGAAGCCAGGCGGTCGACGTCCTTCTGGATCGTCGCGAAGTCGAGCTTGGACCCGCTGCCCGAATCCAGGTTCGTCTTGGCGGCGATGTTCTGCTCCCAGTTCGGGTCCGGCATCTTCGTGGTGCCGGTGGCGAAGCTGGCGCTCGTCGCGGTCATCGCCTTGTCGGTCGAGGCGAAAGCCTTGCTGTCGGTGGACAGCTTGGCGTCGGTCGTGGCCTGGGTGGCCTGGACATCGGCCGAGCTCGTCGTCTTGGTGTCGGCCGCCAGAGCGAGGGCCGACGTTCCCAGAAGCAGCGCACCGGCTGCGACATAATAGCGTTTCATTTCCTTGGCCTCCTGCCATTTACCGGCGGCTCTTACGAACCACCGGGCGAAAGCCCCCACGCTCGCACCGGAAAGTGCAGTGTGCCTCGAAAACGATGTAGATTAGCTTTTTATCCCTCGCTGCGGCGAACGGATCAGAAGCTGCCGTCCACCTGAAGCGCGTAGCCGGCGCCGGAGGGTCGGAAACCGGCGGCGGTGAG
>DASZEO010000013.1:0-5957 GCA_035940755.1 Allosphingosinicella sp.
GCGGGACGAGGCGTGGCGGCGGCTCGGCGGAGCGCGAGGGGGCGCTTTTCGAAAAGGCGGCGCGGCGGGTGCATTGCAAGGGCGGCGGCGCGTCGCTATCTGGAGCGCCCGCGAGATGGGGCCGTAGCTCAGCTGGGAGAGCGCTGCAATCGCACTGCAGAGGTCAGGGGTTCGATTCCCCTCGGCTCCACCATTACGCCGGGTCCCATCGATACCCGTCGAGCTTTCGCACTAAAGCGGCTGCGATGACGCCGCGCACGCCTCCCTGACGCATTCGCGCAGCCAGCGGTGGGCGGGGTCGGCGTCGAGGCGGGGGTGCCAGAGGAGCGAAACGGTGAATTCCGGCACTGCGACGGGCAGCGGGAAGGTGAACAGGCCGGTGCGCAGCGTGCCGGTGTGGCGTTCGGGAACGGTGGCGATCAGGTCCGAGGCGCGGGCGAAAGCGAGCGCTGTGGCGAAGCCGTCGACGATAACGGCGACGTCGCGGGCCAGGCCGAGCCGCTTTAGCGCCTCGTCGATCGGCGCATCGGCAACTCCCCGCCGCGCTGCCAGGACGTGGCGGGCCCCGGCATAACGCGCGGGGGTGATCTCACCTCGGCAGAGCGAATGGCGCGACCGAACGGCGCCGACGAAGCGGTCGCGGAACAGGCCGTGGGCCCGCACTTCGGGACCGATCGATTTTCCGACCACGCCGGTTT
This sequence comes from Allosphingosinicella sp., assembly GCA_035940755.1. Classification (GTDB taxonomy): domain Bacteria; phylum Pseudomonadota; class Alphaproteobacteria; order Sphingomonadales; family Sphingomonadaceae; genus Allosphingosinicella. The sequence goes on from DASZEO010000013.1 coordinate 699, forward strand.
CGAGGTCGACGCTGCCGTCACGCAGCGGGGTGCTGTCGCGGTCGGTTTTCGCCACGAAGCGCAGCGTGACGCCCGGCGCTTGGGCGGCGCGGGCAACCAGCGCCGGGCCGAAATTTTCGACGAACCCTTCGCTGGTGCGCAGGGTGAAGGTGCGGACCAGCCGGTCGAGGTCGAGCGCCCGGGCCGGGCGAAGCACGGCTTCCGCTTCATCCACCAGCCGGCCGACGCGTTCGCGGAGCTCGATCGCGCGGGGCGTGGCAACGAGGCCGCGGCCGGCCCGGACCAGCAGCGGATCGCCGGTCGCCGCGCGCAGGCGGGAGAGCGCCCGGCTCATCGCCGACGGGCTTAACCGAAGCCGCCGGGCGGCGCGCGCGACACTCTCTTCCGCAAGGAGCACGTCCAAGGTCACGAGCAGGTTGAGATCCGGCCTGGCCATCCGGGGCGGATAGCACGATTCGACGGTGATGTGGCGTCTGATGCACGAAAGAAGTGCAAACGGTGCGTGTTCCGCCGCACTGCGGGTGCGCCTAAGACTGTAGCAAGGGCCTTGGGCGGCCGAAGCGGAGGTCATGATGGCGGCGGCGGCGGAGACTAAACGAGCGGCGCTAGGCGGGATTGAGAGGCCGAGCTCAAGCCGCATGGCGATGGCGGCTTTGTGCCTGACCATGTTGCTGCCCTCGCTCGGGACCAGCATCGCCAATGTCGCCCTGCCCGCGCTTGCCGACGCGTTCGACGGGTCGTTCCAGCAGGTCCAGTGGGTGGTCCTGGCCTATCTTCTCGCCACGACCACCCTCGTGGTTCCGGCCGGACGGCTGGGCGACAGGATCGGGCGGCGCCGGCTGCTGCTCGGCGGCACCCTTCTGTTCACCGGGGCGTCGATCTGGTGCGGGTTCGCCTGGGACCTGCCCCTGCTGATCGCCGGGCGCGCGGCCCAGGGCGCCGGCGCCGCCGTGCTGATGGCGCTCGCAACGGCGATGGCCGGCGACGCCGCCGCGAAGGGCGGGACCGGCCGCGCCATGGGGCTGCTCGGCACGATGTCGGCGATCGGCACCGCGCTCGGGCCGACGGCCGGCGGCGCGCTCATCGCCGCTTTCGGCTGGCCGGCAGTGTTCCTGGTGAACGTGCCGCTCGGGCTGTTCGCCTTTCTTCTCGCGAAGAGAAGTCTGCCTGCGGACGCGCGAAGGCGCGCTGGCCATCAGCCTTCATTCGACGTGGCCGGAACGGTGCTGCTGGCGCTCACGCTCGGCGCCTATGCGCTTGCCATGACGATCGGGCGCGGCAGCTTCGGCGCCGCCAATGTCGCCTTGCTGGCGGCGGCCGCGGCCGGAGCGGGCTGGTTCGCCCTCGTCGAGCTGCGCGCTCCGGCACCGCTGGTCCGGCTGACGATGTTCCGCGCTCGGCGGCTCAGCGCGGCACTGACGGCGAATGCGCTGGTATCGGCGGTGATGATGGCGACCTTGGTCGTCGGGCCCTTCTACCTGGCGCGCGGGCTTGGCCTGAACGCGCTGCTCGTCGGCCTCGCCATGTCGGCCGGGCCGCTGAGCGTTGCGGCCGCCGGAGTGCCGGCGGGGCGGCTGGCGGACAGGATGGGCTCGGCGCGCATGGCAGTGGCCGGATTGGTCGCGGTCGGCGCGGGCTGCGCGCTCTTGAGCCTGGTGCCGGCGGGGTTCGGCATTGCAGGTTATGTCCTGCCGCTCGCCATTGTCGGGGGCGGTTATGCCCTGTTTCAGGCGGCGAACAACAGCGCCGTCATGTCGTCCGCCGCGGCGGAAGAGCGCGGCCTTGTCGCCGGACTGCTCAACCTGGTCCGCAACCTGGGTCTCGTCAGCGGAGCGTCGGTCATGGGGGCGCTGTTTTCGTGGGCGGGGGGAAGCGGCAGCGTTGGACAGGCGGACCCCGAGTCTGTCGCGCAGGCGACGCGGTTCACGTTCGCCGTGGCCGCGGGCGTCGCCGCCGCGGCGCTCGCCGTTGCCGCCGCCGGTCGAATCTCTCCGCCTTTGCGGAGGATAGGCACCTTCGTTCAGGCTCTGTAAGGGTGCGCGCGGATATTCACACCGGCGTTCCGGCGTGGAAATCGGAGGGCGCTTGACCGAGGGTCGCGCCACTCGCCGGGGCAGGGCAGAAGCCCTTGAACTTTCAATGACTTGATGCCATTTCCAGTGGCCAGTCACAGGCGGGTGCGGGCGACTATGGTGACGAAGACCGGCACGGCCGGCAACGACGCGATCTCGGGCGGCAGCGGCGACGACACCTTGTCGGGCCTGGCCGGCGATGACGTTATCAAGGGCTTCGCAGGCATCGACCGCCTGGACGGCGGCACTGGCAATGACCAGCTTTACGGCGGCGCCGGCGACGACATCTACTTCGTCGACAGCGCCGGCGACCTGCTGTTCGAAAGCAGCGGCAACGGCAACGACGCCGTCTTCAGCTCGGTCAGCTTCGCCCTCGCCGCCTCGCTCGAGCAGCTGACGCTGACCGGCTCGACCGCGATCAGCGGCACCGGCAACGGCCTGGCCAATGCGATCACCGGCAATTCGGCGGCCAACGTCCTCGACGGCGGCGCCGGCGCGGACGTGCTCAAGGGCCTGGGCGGAAGCGACACCTATGTCGTCGACAATGCCGGCGACCAGGTGATCGAGGCGGCCGGCGGCGGCACCGACACGGTGCTGAGCTCCGTGACCCATGGGCTGGCCGCCAACGTCGAGCGGCTGACGCTGACCGGAAGCGCCGCCATCGACGCCACCGGCAACACGCTGGCGAACCGGCTGATCGGCAATAGCGCCGCCAACGTCCTCGACGGCGGCGCGGGCGCCGACGACATGCGCGGCGGCGGCGGCAACGACACTTATGTCGTGGACGTCGCCACCGACAGGATCACGGAAGCGAGCGGCGCCGGCACCGACACGGTGCGAAGCTCGGTGAGCCTGACGCTCGGCGCGAACGTCGAGAACCTGACGCTGACCGGGAGCGCGGCGCTCAACGGCACCGGCAACGCGCTCAACAACACGATCGTCGGCAATGCCGCCGCCAACCTGCTTAACGGCGGCGCGGGGGGCGACCTTCTGACCGGCGGCGGCGGCGCCGACACCTTCGCCTTCACCAGCGCGCTGGGCGGCGGCTATGTCGACCGGATCACCGACTTCGCGACGGGCGTGGACAAGATCCTGCTGGGCGGCGCGAGCGGCCAGCCCTTCGCTGCGCTTGCGAGCGGCACGCTCGGCGCCGAGGCTTTCCGGGTCGGCTCGGCCCGCGACGCCAGCGACCGGATCCTCTACAACGCGAACAACGGCGGCCTTTATTACGACGCGGACGGATCGGGCAGCGGAGCCGCGGTGCAGATCGCCTCGCTGACGGCGGGGCTGTCGCTCAAGGCGAGCAACTTCATCGTCTCGGGCGCGCCCAACAACCTGCCGACGATCAGCTCGGGCGCGACAGCCACCACCGCCGAGGGCACGTCCACCTCGACGATCGTCTACCAGACCGCCGCGCAGGACGCCGACGGCGACCGCATCGTCTACGGCCTGGCCGGGACCGACGCGGCGCGCTTCACCATCGACCAGGCCGGCGCGATGCGGTTCGTCGCCTCGCCCGACTTCGAGACCAAGAGCAGCTACAGCTTCACCGTCACGGCATTCGATTCGAGCGGCGCGGGCAGCAGCAAGGCCGTCACCTTGTCAGTCACCGACATGGCCGAGGGCATCCGGGTAGTCCAGGAGACCGCGGCCGCCAACGATTCGAGCGCGTCCGCCCAGCCCCTGTCGCGAAGCCTGTTCTCGGTCGCCGCGGACCCGACGCTCAACGACGATTCGCTGCCGTCGCTGCGCATCGAAGGGGCCATCCAGCCCGGCACCGACAAGGATTTCTTCTCCGTCACGCTGAAGGCCGGCGAGCTGCTGGTGCTCGACGTGGACGGGACGACGACGCTCGATTCGCTGGTGCGGGTGTTCGGGCCCGGCGGGGCCGAGCTCGTCAGCAACGATGACCTGGTCTCGTTCGACACCGGCTCGAGCGCCCATGCCGGGGTGACCCACAACCAGGATTCGTTCGTCCGTTTCCGCGCGCCGCAGGACGGCACCTACACCTTCTCGATCCAGGCGTTCAGCAACGTCGACCAGGCCGCGACGACGGGCGAGTACACACTCAACGTCAGCATCGGCCCGCCGGCGAGCCGCGCGGAGATCGACGCCGAGAACGTGCAGGCGCTGCTCAGCGGCGAGCAATGGGGGACGACCGCCCTCACCTACGGCTTCACCAGCAGCGGCGCCGATTACGGCCCGGGCGAGGGCGTCGACGAAGTCGCGGCGGGCATGTCGCAGCTCAACCTGCAGCAGCAGCAGGCGGTGCGCACCATACTGGGGCAAATGGCCGGGATCACCAATCTCAGCTTCACCGAGGCGGCGTCGGCTGGAAGCGCGCAGCTGCGCTATGCGCTCAGCGACTTTCCGGAGACAGCGCACGGTTATTATCCCGGCAGCGGCGACGGCGGCGACAGCTGGTACAACACCAAGGAATATGTCGGCCCCATCGTCGGCAATTACGAGTGGACGACCTTCATCCACGAGACCGGCCACACGCTGGGGCTCAAGCACGGCCATGAAGCTCCGGCGCTCAGCCCCGACCGGGATTCGGTGGAATTTTCGGTGATGACCTACCGCAGCTACGTCGGCGCGTCGGTCGACGAGGGCAGCGGCTACACCAACGAGACCTGGGGCTTCCCGCAGACGCTGATGATGTACGACATCGCCGCGCTGCAGGAGATGTACGGCGCCGACTACACCTACAATTCGGGCAACAGCGTCTACACCTGGTCGCCGGTCAACGGATCGTTCCGGATCAACGGCGCGGTTCAGTGGACTCCGGGCGGCAACCGCGTCTTCATGACACTGTGGGACGGGGGCGGCGAGGACACGTACGACCTGTCCACCTACGGCACCAACACGACGATCGACCTGCGGCCGGGCGAATGGACCACCACCTCGACGGTCCAGCTTGCCAACCTCGGCCAGTTCCACTTCGCCCGCGGCAACATCGCCAACGCGCTGCTGTTCAACGGCGACACGCGCTCGCTGATCGAGAACGCCATCGGCGGATCGGGCAACGACACGGTTATCGCCAACCAGGCCGCCAACCGGCTGACCGGCGGCGGCGGCGGCGACCTGCTCAATGGCGGACTCGGCAACGACACGCTCGACGGCGGTTCGGGGCTCGATGTGGTCCGGTTCACCGGCTCCAAGGGAGCCGTGGTCAACCTGGGCCTGA
>DASZEO010000014.1:0-3681 GCA_035940755.1 Allosphingosinicella sp.
AGCTCGCGGAAGCGGTGCTCGAGCGTGTCGAAGTCGAACTCGGTGATCTTGAACGTGTCCGTGGAGGGCAGGAAGGTGACCTTGGTGCCCTTCTTGCCCGGCGGCACGTCGGCGACGACCTTGAGCGGCGCTTCGGGCTCGCCGTGGCGGAAGCGCATCCAATGCTCCTTGCCGTCCCGCCAGACGGTGAGCTCGAGCACTTCCGACAAGGCATTGACGACCGAGACGCCGACGCCGTGAAGGCCGCCGGAAACCTTGTAGGCATTGTCGTCGGCCGTGTTCTCGAACTTTCCGCCGGCGTGGAGCTGGGTCATGATGACCTCGGCCGCCGACACGCCCTCCTCGGGATGGATGTCGACCGGGATGCCGCGGCCATTATCCTCGACCGAGCAGGAGCCGTCGGCGTTGAGGGTGATGCGGATGAGGTCGCAATGGCCGGCCAGCGCCTCGTCGATGGCGTTGTCGGAAACCTCAAACACCATGTGGTGCAGGCCCGAGCCGTCGTCGGTGTCGCCGATATACATTCCGGGCCGCTTGCGGACGGCGTCGAGGCCCTTCAGCACCTTGATGGATTCGGCGCCGTAGCTGCTTTCATTGGGGGATGATGCCATGGTCGGGATATAGTCGGCGAGCCGCGCAATCCCAAGGAAATTCGCGGGATTCAGCGGCGGTGGACGGTGCCGTCGCGGACTTCCAGCCAGGTCGCGCCGCCGCCGATTCCGGCGAAGGGCGTGCGCTCCGTTCCGGTCATCCAGACCTGGCCGCCGTCCCGCTCCAGGCGCTCGAAAAGGGCCGCCCGGCGCTGGGGATCCAGGTGAGCCGCGACTTCGTCGAGCAGAAGGATCGGCCGGCGGCGCGTCTGTTCGGCGACCAGCTCTGCATGCGCGAGGATGAGGCCGATCAGAAGCGCCTTCTGCTCGCCGGTCGAGCAGAGCGAGGCGGGCTGGTCCTTGCCGAGGTGGGTGACGGCGAGGTCCATCCGGTGCGGGCCGTGCAGCGTGCGGCCGGCGGCGGCGTCGCGGGCGCGGGAGCGCTGCAGCTCGCGCTGGAAGGCGAGTGGGTCGCCATGGTCCGGCTGCCACCCTTCGAGCATCAGGCCGGCACGCGCGAACGGCCCGTCCGGCGCGTCCGCAAGCCGCTCGTGGAGGCTCTCGGCGGTACGGGCGCGGTAATCGGCGAGCCGGCAGCCATGCTCGGCCATCCGTGCTTCGAGCGCGTTCAGCCATTCGCCGTCGGGCGCGGGCTCCGCCAGCAGCTTGTTGCGTGCCCGCATCGCCGCTTCGTAGCGGGTGGTCTCGACCGCGTGCCCCGGGTGCAGCGCCAGCACGAGCCGGTCGAGGAAGCGCCGCCGGCCCGACGCGCTGTCGGCGAACAGCCGGTCCATCGCCGGCGTCAGCCAGATCACTGACAGCCACTCGGCCAGCTTCGTGGCGGCGGCCGGGACGCCGTTGATGCGCACCTGGCGGCGCTCTGGCGCCGCCACCGTAGCGCCGGTGCCGATCTCCACGTCGCCGAGCCGGGCGGCTACGGCAAAGCCGCCGGGGCCGCCGCTTCGCGCCATCTCCGGTAGCGCCGCGCCGCGAAGCCCGCGCCCCGGCGCCAGCAGCGACACGGCTTCGAGCAGGTTGGTCTTACCGGCGCCGTTGTCGCCGGTGAGGATGACGAGGCCCGGCCCCGGCGCCACCAGAGCGTCGGCATAGGAGCGGAAATCGGTGAGGCTCAGGCGGGCGACGTGCACCCGCCAAGCTGTAGCGTCCGTCCCGCCCGCTTCAACCGCTGCGGTAAGGGCTTCCCCTTGCCGGGCGGCTGAGCGTAGGCGGGAGGCAGATGGACGAGCAGCCGCGCATCGAGACGCTGACGGTGGCGGGCAATCGCCTGACTTTGCTGGTCGACGGGCCGGACCGGCTGGAGGCGCTGATCCGCCTCATCGATGAGGCCGAAAAGTCGCTTCGGCTGCTTTACTACATCTGGGCGGACGACGAGGCCGGCCGGCGGGTGCGCGACGCGCTTCGGCGAGCGCTCGACCGCGGAGTCGCGGTGTCGCTGCTCGTCGACGGCTTCGGCGCGGCGAATGCCACCGCCGCCTTCTTCGAGCCCTTGCTGAACGCCGAAACGCGCTTCTGCCGCTTCGTCCCCCGCTTCGGCCGGCGCTATTTGTTGCGCAACCACCAGAAGCTGGCGCTGGCCGACGGGCGGCGGGTGATCATCGGCGGATTCAACATCGCGAATGAATATTTCGGGACGATCGAGAGCGGCGCCTGGCGCGACCTGGGGCTGCTCGTCGAGGGCGAAGGCGTGGCGTCGCTGGAGCCTTATTTTGACGACCTGTTCCGATGGGCATCCAACGGCGAGGGGAGGATCCGCGAGCTTCGCCGGATCCTCAACAGGCACAGCGTCCGGGGCGGCAAGTTCCACTGGCTTCTGGGCGGGCCATCGCGGCGGCTAAGCCCGTGGGCGCGCTCGGTGCGCCGCGACATGCGGGGCGCGAAGAAGCTCGACGTGATCGCCGCCTATTTCGCGCCGGGGCCGGCGCTGCTTCGGCGGGCGGGGAACGTCGCGCGGCGAGGCGCCTTCCGGCTGATCACCGCCGCCAAGTCGGACAACAATGCCACCATCCTCGCCGCTCGCCACAGCTATTGGGTGCTTCTGCGCCGGGGCGTTCGCATCTTCGAATACCAGCCGACGCGTCTGCACACGAAATTGTTCGTGCTCGACGACGTCGTTCACATCGGCTCGGCCAATTTCGACATGCGCAGCCTCTACCTCAACCTGGAGATGATGCTTCGGATCGACGACCCGAGCTTCGCCGCCCTCATGCGCCGCTATGTGGACAATGAGGTGGCGAACAGCACCGAGATCACGCTGGACGACTATCGCCGCCAGCGCACCTTGCTGAACCGGCTGCGCTGGGCCTTCGCCTATTTCGTGGTGGCGGTGGCCGACTACCGGATCGCGCACCGCCTCAATTTCAAGAAGGAGCCGCTCGCCCCCTAATCCTTCCAGCCCCAGAAAAGCTGGGCGGGCGGGATGTTGCGCCATTCGAAGCCGCGGTCGATGCGCTCGAAATGCGGCACCAGGAAGTCGCGGACCTTGGGCGAGAACTGGTAGACCAGAAAGGCGCCGCCGGGCCGGAGCGCCTCGGCGGTCGCTTCGGCAATGCGGTCGCCCACGCCGGCCGGAAGCGTCGAGAACGGCAGGCCGGAGAGAATGTAATCGGCCTGATTGAAGCCGCAATCGGTCATGATCTCCCCGACATCAGCCGCCGATCCGGTGACGGCGAACAGGCGGCTGTCGGTGAACTTGCGCCGCAGATAGCCGGTGAAATCGGCATTCGTGTCGATCGCGATCAAGGTCGCGTCGGGCGCCATGCGCTGGAGGACGTGCTCGGTGAACGTGCCGACGCCGGGGCCGTATTCGACGAACAGGCGGCAATTCGCCCAGTCGACCGGCTCGAGCATCTTGTCGATCAGCATCTTCGAGGAGGGGATGACCGACCCCACCATCACCGGATGCTTGATGAAGCCGCGAAGGAAATGCCAGAGGGGCCCGCCGCTCGCTCCGCGCGCGAGCCGGCTGTCTCTCCTCGCTTCGTCCCAGGATGCCGACATGCTGTCTTCCAACTGTTTGCGGAAAGATGGTGCGTTGGCAAATCGCCGTGCGAATGGCAAGCCGCGAGCGCCT
>DASZEO010000015.1:0-1721 GCA_035940755.1 Allosphingosinicella sp.
GCGGCGGAAGCCGCCGAGCGCGCCCGCGCCGGCTGATGGCTTCGCCCGCCGCCGCCGCCGACGCCGCCACTGTGGTGCTCCGCGACGGCGTGATCATGCTCGGCGCGGCCATGGCCTTCGTCATGCTGTTTCGCCGGCTCGGCCTCGGCGCCGTCCTCGGCTACCTCGTCGCCGGAGCCCTGGTCGGTCCGGATGGCTTGGGACTCATCCATGCGCCCGAAGAGATGCTGCACATCGCCGACTTCGGCATCGTGCTGCTGCTCTTCCTGGTCGGGCTGGAGCTTCACCCCGAGCGGCTGTGGCGCCTCAAGCACGACATATTCGGCCTCGGCCTGCTCCAGGTGACGGCGGCGGGGCTCGCGATCGCGGCCCTGGTCTATTTCGCCGGCGGCTTCAGCCTTGCCGCCGCGCTCGCCATCGGCCTTCCGCTCGCCCTGTCCTCCACCGCCCAGGTATTGCCGAGCCTTCGCTCCGACGGCTCGATCAACACGCCGGCGGGCGAGCGGGCCTTCTCGATCCTGCTGTTCCAGGACCTGTCGATCGTGCCGCTGATCACGATCATCGCGGCGTTGAGCCGGGCGCCGGCCGATCCGCTGGCGCCGCCGGGGTGGCAGCTGGCGCTCTACACGGTCGGCGCGATCCTCGGGCTGGTCCTTGCCGGGCGGTTTCTGATCAACCCGCTGTTCCGGCTCATCGGCCGGATCAGCGAGCGCGAGCTGTTCATCGTCGGCGGGCTGTTCATCGTCCTTGCGAGCGCGGCGGTGATGGAGGCGCTCCACCTGTCGACGGCGCTCGGCGCCTTCGTCGCCGGCGTGATGCTGGCCGACTCGCCGTACCGCCACGAGCTCGAGGCGGACATCGACCCGTTCCGGTCGATCCTGCTCGGCCTGTTCTTCGTCGCCGTGGGCATGATGCTCGACCTCGATACCATCGCGCAACGGCCCTTGTTCGTGATCGGCATGGCTGCCGCATTGATATCGGTGAAGGCGGCGGTGCTGTTCGGCCTGGCGCGGCTGTTCCGGATGGAGCCGCGCCGGGCGCTCAAGCTCGGATTGCTGCTGAGCCAGGGCGGCGAGTTCGCCTTCGTCCTGTTCGCCGCGGCGCAAAGCGCCATGTTGGTCGAGGCGGCGGCGGCGAGCCTGTTCAGCGCCATCGTCACGCTGTCGATGGCGACGACGCCGTTCCTGATGAAGTTCAACGACTGGCTCGACCGCCGCGCCAGCCGGCGGGACGGCGACGGCCTGGACGGGCCCGAGCATTCGGAGCCCTCCGCCGCGATCGTCGTCGGCTACGGCCGCTTCGGCCAGACCGTCGCCCAGATGATGATGGCCAAGGGCATCCGCGTCACCCTGATCGATTCCAAGCCGAGCCAGATCGAGGTGTCGGGGGACTTCGGGATGAAGGTTTATTATGGCGACGGAACCCGCATCGACCTGCTGCGCCTGGCGGGCGCGGCCGAAGCCAAGGCGATCCTCTTCTGCATCGATGGACGCACCCTTACCGCGCGCCGGCTCGAGCCGCTGCTCGAGGCGTTTCCCCAGGCAGCCGTCTTCGTGCGCGCCTTCGACCGGCTCCACCTGATCGAGCTTCGCGCGCTCGACCTCAATTGCGTGATCCGCGAGGTCTTCGAATCAGCGGTGGCGATGGGGCGCGAGGCGCTGGCCTTGTTCTGCATCGACTCCGAGGAGGTCGACCGCGTCGAGCGGGAATATCGCGAGCGC
>DASZEO010000016.1:0-3537 GCA_035940755.1 Allosphingosinicella sp.
GCGGTGGCGGTGGCGTTCGTGGATGGTGTCGGCGCCGTAGATGGTGCGCACGACGCTGTTGCCGGTGAGGCGGGCCTCGTAAGCGCCGAGGCGCATGGTGCCGCCCATGTCGCCGTTCGCCTCGCGGCGCTGCTGGAGGCCCTCGGGGCTCATCCATTCGGTGATCAGGCCGACCACCGGCTCTTCGGCTTCGCCGAACTCGCTGCTGCCGGCGCCGGCGAGGCCGGCGGTGTTCCTGGCCGCCTCGATGCAGGCCATCTGCATGCCGAGGCAGATGCCGAAGAAGGGGACGCGCCGCTCGCGGGCGAAGTGGACGGAGGCGATCTTGCCCTCGCTGCCGCGCTCGCCGAAGCCGCCGGGGACGAGGATGGCGTGGCACGGCTCGAGGCGGGCCGCGACCTCCCCTTCCTCATCCTCGAACAGCTCCGCGTCGAGCCAGCGGATATGGACCTTGACGCGGTTGGCGAGGCCGCCGTGGACCAGCGCTTCGGTGAGGCTCTTATAGGCGTCCTGGAGGCCGACATATTTGCCGACGACCCCGACCGTCACCTCGCCTTCCCAGTGGAACAGCCGGTCGAGCACATCCTCCCAGCGGCGCATGTCCGGGTCGGGCGCGTCGTCGATGCCGAAGGCGCGAAGCACCTCCCCGTCCAGCCCGGCCTCGTGATACTGGGCCGGGACGGCGTATATGCTCGGCGCGTCGAGGGCGGGGATGACCGCCTCGGAGCGCACGTTGCAGAACAGAGCGATCTTGGCGCGGTCGCTGTCGGGAAGCGGGCGGTCGCAGCGGCACACGATGATCTCGGGCTGGATGCCGAGGCTCGTGAGCTCGCGAACGCTGTGCTGGGTGGGCTTGGTCTTCAGCTCGCCCGCCGCGGCGATGTAGGGGACGAGGGTGGTGTGGACCGAGACGGCGTTGCCTCGGCCGAGCTCGTTCCTGAACTGGCGGATCGCCTCGATGAAGGGGAGCGATTCGATGTCGCCGACGGTGCCGCCGACCTCGCAGATGACGAAGTCGAGCTGCGGATCGAGGTCGAGGGCGATGAACTCCTTGATCGCGTTGGTGACGTGCGGGACGACCTGGACGGTGGCGCCGAGATAGTCGCCGCGCCGCTCGCGCTGGATGATGCCCTGGTAGATGCGGCCCGAAGTGACGTTGTCGCTCTGGCGGGCCGGGACTCCGGTGAAGCGCTCGTAATGGCCCAGATCGAGGTCGGTCTCGGCGCCGTCGTCGGTGACGTAGACCTCGCCATGCTGGTAGGGGCTCATCGTGCCCGGATCGACGTTGAGATAGGGGTCGAGCTTGCGAAGCCGAACCTGGTAGCCGCGCGCCTGGAGGAGGGCGGCGAGGCTTGCCGCCATCAGGCCCTTGCCGAGGGAGGAGACCACGCCGCCGGTGATGAAAATGAACCGCGCCATGGGAGAACAGGCTTAAGGCGCGCGGGGCCGTTCAAGCAAGCGCGCGAATCGATTTTTATTCCTCGCCGGGACGGGGAGGGGGACCATGCGCAGCATGGTGGAGGGGGCTCGTCGCCTGCCGCAGTCCCCCCTCCACCGCACTTCGTGCGGTCCCCCTCCCCGTCCCGGGGAGGATCACTGCGTGAGGGGGACGCCGGTCTGGTTGGCTTCGGCGGGCGGGACAGCCTTGGGGACGGCCTGCGGGTTCGGGGTGAAGGGGGTGGATTGACGCTCGATCGGCGCTCCCGCGGGCGGCGGGCCCTGCTTGGCGAGCGAGGGATCGATGGTGCGCGGGCCGCGCTGGCCGGCGGCCAAGGCGGCGAGCACGATCGAGAGCGCGATGAACAGGGCCGCGGCGATCGAGGTGGTGCGGGTCAGGAAGTCGGCGGCGCCGCGCGCGGTCATCAGGCCCGACGGGCTGCCGCCGCTCGCCAGGCCGCCGCCTTCGGAGCGCTGCATCAGGATGACCGTGATCATGACGATCGCGACCAAAGTCTGGAGGATGAGGAGGAAGGTGAACATGATATATTCCCATCAAAGTGGTACTTTGATGGGGTCCCTGATTGGCGTTGAGCGGCATCTAAGCGAGCGCGTCCCGCTGTTCAACTACGTGCCGCTGCCTCGATGATCGGCACGAAGTCGGCGGCGGTGAGGCTGGCGCCGCCGACCAGGGCGCCGTCGACGTCGCCGCAGGCGAACAGCTCGGCCGCATTGTCGGCCTTGACCGAGCCGCCGTAGAGGATCCGGAGCCGGCCGCCGAGGTCGCCGAAGCGCTCGACCAGAGCGGCGCGGATGGCGGCATGCATCTCGGTCACGTCGGCGGGGGTGGCGACCTTGCCGGTGCCGATGGCCCAGATCGGCTCGTAGGCGACGACCAGCTCGCCCTCCTCCCAGGAGTCGGGCAGCGAGCCGGCGAGCTGCGCCGTCACGACCGCAATTTGCTCTCCGGCGGCGCGCTGAGCCTCGCTCTCCCCGACGCAGACGATGGCGGTCAGGCCGTGGCGGAGCGCGGCTTCGGCCTTGGCGCGGACCTCGGCGTCGGTCTCGTGCTGCCCGGCGCGGCGCTCGGAATGGCCGACGATCGCCATTCGCCCGCCCGCCTCCTTGATCATCGGCGCGGAGACGCTGCCGGTATAAGCGCCGCTGTCCTGGGCGTGGCAGTCCTGAGCGCCGATCGTCAGGCCGCCGGAGCGGGTGACGGCCGGAGCGATCAAAGTGAAAGGCGGGCACACCGCGACGTCGACTCCGCCGGCCGCGCGCGCGGCGTCGGCGACGGCGTGGAGCTCCGCCAGCGAAGCGAGGCTGCCGTTCATCTTCCAGTTCGCGACGACGAGCTTCCGGCGCACGTGCATGGGCTTCCCCCGGGGCGTGAGGCCGCCGCGCCTAGCAAGGCGGCGGCGCGGTGCCAAGCTTGCGGGCCGCCCGGGCCGCTTCTATGACCCCGCGCGACCGCCATTCCCGCAGGACCCGATCATGCTCGCCTCCCTTCGCCGCACCACCAAGACCTGGGCCGCGGCCGCGATCCTGTTCCTCGCCTTGCTGGCGATCGTCATCACCGGCTTCGGCACCGGCGGCCTCGGCGGCCTCGGGGGCCTCAGCGGCGGCGGGAGCGGCAGCAGCGGCGACACGCTCGCCAGGGTAGGCAGGCAATCGCTCGGCGAGCAGGAAGTCGCCGACATCGTCAACCGCGAATATGGCCGGGCGCGCGAGCAGCAGCCGAACCTGGAGCTCGCCGCCTTCGTTGGCTCGAGCTTCCAGCAGATCGTCGACCAGATGGTGCTGGCGCTGGCGATCCAGGCGTTTGGCGAGGATCAGGGCCTGATCGTCTCGCAGCGCATGATCGACCGCGAGATCGTCAACATCCCCGCCTTCCGCAACTTCACCGGCCAGTTCGACGACAACGCCTTCCGAGCCGCGCTCAGGAACCAGAACATCACGGAGGCGCAGCTGCGGCAGGACATCGCCCGCTCGCTGATGCAGCGCCAGCTGCTCGGCCCCGTCGCTCGGGGCGCGGCGGTGCCGGAAGCGCTGGCGCGGGAATATGCCAACCTGCTGCTCGAGCGGCGCCGCGGGACGATC
>DASZEO010000017.1:0-2774 GCA_035940755.1 Allosphingosinicella sp.
TCGCGCGTATCGGGGGTCGGCGAGGCGAAGCTAGATCGCTATGGCGAGGCGTTCGTGGCCGTGGTGCGCGACCACGCCGCTTAGTGACGGAGAGACAATGGCGTTCCTCGAGCTCGACAACAAAACCCTGGTCGCCGACCGGCAGCTGCGGCCCGACGACATCGAAGACGCCGCCGCGCGCGGGGTGACGACGATCGTCAACAACCGCCCTGACGGCGAGGAGCCGGGCCAACCTTCGTCGGCCGAGATCGAAGCGGCCGCTGGAGCGGCGGGGCTCGGCTATGCGCACATCCCGATGCCGGTCGGAGGCGAGTTCTCTTCCGACAAGGTGGAAGCGATGGGCGAGGCGCTGGCGCAGGGGCGAGTCCTCATCTTCTGCCACTCCGGCACCCGCTCGACCTATCTCTGGGCGCTGGCGCGCGCCCGTGAAGGCGCCGATGCGGGCGAGCTGATCCGTCGCGCGGGCCAGGCCGGATACAATATCCGGCCGCTCCTGCCCTGGCTCGAGAAGGGCCGCAGCTAGGGCCGGTCGAGGACCTGCCGGGCGGCGGCCAGATCGTCCTCGTCGACCATCAGACGCACCGGCACCACTCCGTCCAGGCCGCCCCAGTTCATTTCCGTGTCGAACAGGATCGAGGCGACGTCCTCCGCCTCCAGCCGGGCCCTCGCGAGGCTCGCCTCGAACACATTGTAGAACTTGGCCGCCTCGACCAGCGCCATCACCACGGCACCACTTCGCCCGCCGCCTGCTCCATCGCCGTCGGCTTGCGGCCGAGGACCGGGTTGCGATGCGGAAACCGGCCGAACCGCTCGATCACCTCATGGTGCTTGCGCGCGTAGCTGAGCTGCTCCGGGTCGCCGAGCGCCGTGAACAGCAGCAGCGACTGGATCTGGTCCGGCAGATGCTCGCTGTGCTGGAACGGCATGTACAGGAACCCGCGCCGCACCGGCTCCATTCCGTCGTCATAGCCACGCTCCACCGCGCCTTTCGCAACGGCCAGCGCGAGATGATCCGTGGCGAACTGATCCGCATGGCCGCGGAACATGTTGCGCGGGAACTGGTCGAACAGGATCACGGCGGCGAGCGCGGTCTCGGCGTCGGCGAGGAAGTCGTCCACCTGGCGCCGGCTCTGGCGCGCCCATTCGATCGCAAAGCGTTCGCGCACCGCCTCGTCGAACTCGGCCGACCCGCGCCACCAGTCCTGCTTGGTCTGCGAGAACCAGAAATCCAGGATTTCGCGCACCCACGGCTGACGAGGTCCCGAAGCCGGGCGGTTCACGCCGCCGTGCCGCCGACGGTGAGGCCTTCGATCAGCAAAGTCGGCTGGCCGACGCCAGCGGGCACGGATTGGCCGCCCTTGCCGCAAATGCCGACGCCTTCGTCGAGCTCGAGGTCGTTGCCGATCGCGGCCACCTTGGTGAGCACCGTCGGGCCGTCGCCGATCAAGGTCGCGCCCTTGATCGGCGCGCCGAGCCGGCCGTTCTCGATCTTATAGGCCTCGGTGCACGAGAAGACGAACTTGCCCGAGGTGATGTCGACCTGGCCGCCGCCGAAGCTCTTGGCGTAGATGCCGTTCCTGGCGCGGGCGAGGATCTCGCGTGGATCGTCCCGGCCGGCGAGCATGAAGGTGTTGGTCATTCGCGGCATCGGCGCGTGGGCAAAATTCTCGCGCCGGCCGTTGCCGGTCGGCTCGACGCCCATCAGCCGGGCATTGAGCCGGTCGTGGATATAGCCTTTGAGGATGCCGTCCTCGATCAGCACGTTGCGCTGCGTCGGGGTGCCTTCGTCGTCGATGGTGAGCGAGCCGCGGCGCTGGTCGATCGCGCCGTCGTCGACCACGGTGACGCCCGCCGCCGCCACGCGCTCTCCGATCCTCCCCGAAAAAGCCGACGTGCCCTTGCGGTTGAAGTCGCCTTCCAGGCCGTGGCCGATCGCCTCGTGGAGAAGCACGCCCGGCCAGCCGGGGCCGAGCACGACCGTCATCTCGCCGGCCGGGGCAGCGACCGATTCGAGGTTCACCAGCGCCTGGGCGAGGGCGATGTCGATCGCCCGCTCCGCCGTCTCGGGCCGGAACAGCTCGTCATACAGGTAGCGCCCGCCGAGGCCGTGATAGCCGCTTTCGCGCCGCCCGTTCTGCTCGACGACGATCTGGACGTTGAGGCGCACCAGCGGCCGCACGTCATGGGCGACGAAGCCGTCGGCGCGGACGATGTCGATCACGCTCCAGCTGCCCGACAGCGCCACCGACACCTGCGCCACGCGCGGATCGCGGGCGCGTGCGGCGGCGTCGATCTGCTGGCAGAGCGCCACCTTCTTGGCGAACGGGATCAGGCCGAGCGGATCGTCATCGGTGTAGAGCTTGGCGTTGGTCCGTCGCGGCGGCCCCGGACGCGCGCCTTTCGCCGGATCGAGCACCGCCATCGTCTCCGCGGCGCGGCGGATCGCCGCCTCGCTGATCTCGTTAGCCTGGGCGAAGGCGGTGGTCTCGCCGGACACGCCGCGAAGCCCGAAGCCGGCCTGGGTGTTGAAGTCGGCGCTCTTCAGCCGCCCGTCGTCGAAGGAGAAGCTCTCCGAGGCCGTGTACTGGAGATAGAGCTCGCCGTCGTCGCAGCCCTCGAGCGCGTCGGCGGTGAGGCGGAGCGCCACATCGGGATCGAGGCCGTCGGGACGGTAGAGGAAGCGGCGGGGATCGGCGGTGAAGGTCATGGCGCCGATATAGGCGGCTCAGGCGCTACGTACACCCTCGTCCGCCGGGCTGCCCTTCAGGATGAAG
>DASZEO010000018.1:0-2935 GCA_035940755.1 Allosphingosinicella sp.
CGAGGAGGAATCCGACAAGCGCCTCGATCCGGAGGACCTCAACCGCGCCGCGCTTCGCGACGCCGAGGCGAACGGAATCGTCTTCATCGACGAGATCGACAAGATCGCCGTCTCCGACGTTCGCGGCGGCAGCGTCAGCCGTGAGGGCGTGCAGCGCGACCTCCTGCCGCTGATCGAGGGCACCACGGTGGCCACCAAATATGGGCCGATGAAGACCGACCACATATTGTTCATCGCGTCGGGCGCCTTCCACATCGCCAAGCCTTCCGACCTGCTCCCCGAGCTCCAGGGCCGGCTGCCGATCCGGGTCGAGCTCAAGGCGCTCACCGAGGCGGATTTCGTCCGCATCCTCTCCGACACCCAGGCCAGCCTCACCGAGCAATATCGGGCGCTGCTCGGCACCGAGGGCGTGGAAGTCTCCTTCACCGAGGAAGGCGTCCGGGCGCTCGCGCGCATCGCGGCCGAAGTGAATTCCGAGGTCGAAAATATCGGCGCCCGCCGGCTCCAGACCGTGATGGAGAAGCTGCTCGAGGACGTCAGCTTCGAGGCCGAGCAGCGCCGCGGCGAGAGCGTCACCGTCGATGCCGCCTATGTCGAGCGCCAGCTCGCCGACATCGCGCGCAACGCCGACCTCAGCAAGTACGTGCTCTAGCCGCGGCGGCGGCTTGTCCCCAATATTTTCTGCGCACCGCTGAACCCGATCCGGGCCGCCGCCGTTGAAGCGGCACTGGAGTTCGGAGGTGTAAAATGTCGTTCAGGTACAGCTTACTCGCCGCCGCGGCGGCCGCATTCGCTTTCCCCGCTTTTGCCCAGACCGCCGGCGTCGAAGCGGGCGTGGATGTGGGCATCGAGGCCGCCGGCGCCAAGGCCGAAGTGCAGGCGGACGTGCAGGCTCAGGGCCAGGCCGCCGCGCCCGGCGAGAACGAAGCGAACGCCGAGACCGCCGCCGACGCCGGCACCGTCACCAGCGCCGGCGCCGAGGACGTGCGCGCCGGCGCCGTCGTCCAGGACCCGCAGGGCGGCCTCGTCGGCCGGGTTGAATCGGTCGATGCCGAGGGCGCCGTCGTCAGCACCGGCAGCGTCCGCGCCAAGCTTCCGCTCAGCAGCTTCGGCAAGAACGGGCGCGGCCTCGTCATCTCGATGACCCGCGCCGAGTTCGAAGCCGCCGTCGCTGCGCGCAATCCGTCCTGAGATGCTGTAAGCGGGCGCGGTGATCCGCGCCCGCCCCCTGTTGCTCCTGCTCGCCGCCGCCGCGCCCGCTCCGGCGCTGGCTGAGGACATCATCGTCACCGGCCGCGGCCTCGGCCCCGGGCGCGGCGATGACGTCTATGATGTCATCACGATCGACCGGGACCGTCTCGCCCACAGCGCCTCGAACCGGCTCGAGGACGTGCTTCGCGACGTGCCGGGCTTCCAGCAATTCCGCCGCTCCGACGCCCGCTCCGCCAATCCGACCAGCCAGGGCGCGACCTTGCGCGCGCTCGGCGGCAACGCCTCCAGCCGCGCCCTGGTCCTCCTCGACGGCGTGCCGCAGACCGACCCCTTCGGCGGCTGGATCAGCTGGCCCGCGCTCGACCCGCGCCGGCTCGGCGAGGTGCGGGTGGTGCGCGGCGGCGGCACCGGCGCCAACGGCCCCGGTGCGCTGGCCGGCACGATCGAGCTGACCAGCGCCGCGCCCGAGGAAACGGGCACCGTCTCCGGCGAGTTCGCCTACGGCAGCTGCGACAGCCTCGACGCCTTTGCCGGCGCGGCGCTGCCGCTCGGCCGCGGCTTCCTCGCCGTCTCGGGCAGCTGGGCGCGGGGCGACGGCTTCATCCCCGTCGTCCCCGAGCAGCGTGGCCCCGCCGACCGCGCCTCCCCCTATCGCCAGTCCAGCCTCGCGGTACGCGCCGTCACTCCGATCGTGCCCGACCTCGAGCTGCAGGCCAATGCCCTCGCCTTCGCCGACTCGCGCGAGCGCGGCACCGCGTTCAGCGACATCGACACGCACGGCGCCGACGCTTCGTTTCGGCTGGTCGGCCGCGGCCGCCTCCCTTTCGCCGCTCTGGCCTATGTCCAGGTTCGCGATTTCTCGAATCGCTTCGCCGCGGTGAACGCCGACCGCTCCGCCGCCGCCCCGACGCTCGACCAATATTCGGTTCCCTCGACCGGCCTCGGCGCCCGTCTGGAGGCGCGGCCGGTCACCGGCGCGACCGAGCTTCGCCTCGGCGCCGACTGGCGCTCGACCGAGGGACGGACGCAGGAGCTGTTCAGCTACGCCGCCGGCAGCCCCACCCGCGGCCGCATCGCCGGCGGCCGCACCGAAACCGCCGGGGCCTTCGCCGAGCTCGGCCGCCGCTCGGGCGCGCTCACGCTCAGCGCCGGGGCCCGGTTCGACCGCTGGTCGATCTCCGGCGGCGTGTTGAACGAGCGCGTGCTCGCCACCGGCGCCGTCCTCACCGACACAAGCTTCCCCGACCGCAGCGGCTGGGAAGCCACCGGCCGCGCCGGCCTCGGCTGGCGCGCCTCGCCGGTGCTGACCCTTCGCGCCGCCGCCTATCGCGGCTGGCGGCTGCCGACGCTGAACGAGCTTTACCGCCCCTTCCGGGTCGGCCCCGATGCCACCGCCGCCAACGCCGCGCTGTCGCCCGAGCGCCTCGACGGCGCCGAAGCGGGCGCGGATTTCCGCCCCGCCCGCGGCGCCCGCCTCGGCCTCACCGTCTTCGCCAACCGGCTGGAAGGCGCCATCGCCAACGTCACGCTGGGCGAAGGGCCGGGCCTGTTCCCCGGCGTCGGCTTCGTCCCCGCAGGCGGGCAGTACCGGCAGCGGCAGAACGTCCGCGCCGTGGTCAGCCGCGGCGTCGAGCTCGACGCGGCTTTCGCCTGGCGCCGCTTCAGCTTGGCCGCCGGCTACAGCTTCGCCGATGCCGGGCTTCGCGCCGACGGCAGCGCCGCC
>DASZEO010000019.1:0-2597 GCA_035940755.1 Allosphingosinicella sp.
CGCCGCGCCCGGCATAATCGACGGCGTGACCGGCGCTCGCCACCGCCATCGTGTCGAGGTTCACCGCCGCCACGATCGAGCGCAGCGGCACCGGCGGATGGCGCGCGAAATATTCGGCGCCGAGCAGGCCGACCTCCTCCGACGTGGTCGCCAGGAACAGGATGTCGCGGACCGGGCGTGGCGGCCTCGCCAGCCGCCCCGCCACTTCGATGAGCGCGGCGATGCCGCTGGCATTGTCGACGGCGCCGTTGCAGATCCGGTCGGCGCCTTCGGCCCGGCAGATGCCGAGATGGTCCCAATGGCCCAGGAACAGCACCGACTCGCGCCCGCCGCCGCTGCCGCGAATCCGCCCGATCACGTTGTTGGTCGTGTAAGCGTGCACGTCCGTCCTGACCTCGAGGTCGGCCCGCAACGGCAGCGTCACCGCGCGGAAGGAAGAACCCGGCTGGTCGTTGAGCAGCCGCTCCAGGTCGCCGCCCGCCGCCGCGATCAGCCGCTGCGCCGCCGCCATCGGCATGGTGCCCAGGATCGGCGGCACCGTCTGCTCGGCGAGCTTGGGCGGCGTCTGCCGGAAGACCCGGGCGACGTAGCGCCACTGCAGGTCCGGGCCGCTGATCGCGATGACCGCGGCCGCGCCGGCCTCGGCGAGCGCGCGCAGCCGCTCGGGATAGCTTGGAAAGTCGGCGACTTCCGGAGCATCGGCCAGGATCAGGACGACGGCCCCGCGGACGTCGGCGCCGGCAAGCTGATCGACTCCGCGCTCGGGAATGCGCGCGCCATGGCCGGCGAAGACCACCGGCGCATTCTCGACCCTCGCCCGCGCCTCGCGCCCCTGAAGCTCGATCTCGCCGGCATCGAACGGCAGCCGCCGCCGTCCCGCCGACCAGGCCGCGCGCTGGCTGCGGGTGGTGCGCTCGACCAGCCGCACCGGCTGTAACCAGCCGCCGCCCTCCCCCGCCGGCTCCAGGCCGCGGCTGCGGAACTGCTCGGCGATATAGGCGGTGGTCAGCCGCTCGCCCTCGGTCGCCGGGCCGCGCCCCTGGAAGGCGTCGCTGGCGAGCGCGTCGATATGCCGGCGAAGCTCGGCCGGGCTGATCGGCGCGTCAGTCTGGGCGGGGGCCGCGGCGGCAAGGAACAGGAGGAACGGCGCGACGGCGCGGATGAGCCTCAAAAACATGGCGCTGCTTAAGGAGGCGCCCCGCCTCTGGCAAGCGATTCGCAGGCGCTCAGCGGCGCGCCTTGGCGATCAGCGCCCGCGCCTGCTCGACGTGGAGCGACTCGATCATGCGGCCCTCGTGCCGGGCCGCGCCGCCGGTCGCGGCGGCGATCAGCCGCTCGGCCGCCTCCAGCTCCGCTGCCGTCGGCGCGAAGGCACGGTTGACGGCGTCGATCTGGCTCGGGTGGATCACGGACTTGCCGTCGAAGCCGAACCGCCGCCCCTCCGCGCACTGCTCGGCCAGCTCCTCGTCCGCCTCGAGCCGGTTGTAGACGCCGTCGAAGGCGGGGACGCCGGCGGCGCGCGCAGCCAGCACGATCCGCTGCAGCGCATAGGTGAGCCCCTCCCGCCCGGCCTCCGGCGGCAGGCCGAGCGTGGCGGAAAGATCGTTGGTGCCGGCGATGAGCGCTCGCGTCGCCGGAGCGATCGCGGCGGCGTCGAGGACGCCCCGCGGAGTCTCGATCATCGCCAGCACGGGCTTGCCCATCAGCCAGGCCGCGTCGGCGACCTGCTTGGGCGTTTCGGCCTTCGCCAGAACGACGTAATCGGCCGCCGCCCGGCGGACGGTCACCACGTCCTCGCCGTAATGCGCCGTGTCGGGCGCGTTGACCCGGATCGCGACGGGCTTCCCGGCGAAGCCCTCCGCCGCCGCGGCTACGGCGGCCAGCCGCGCCTGGCCCTTGTCGGCTTCGGGCACCGCATCTTCCAGGTCGAGGATCACCAGGTCGGCGTCGAGCTCCCTCGCCTTGGCCACCGCGCGCGGGTTCGACGCCGGCAGGAAAAGCAGCGACCGGCAGGTCCTGAGGTCGGCGAGCGGCATGGGTCAGCCCTTTCCGATTCCGCTTGGATCGACGCGCTTTTACCGACATGATGAGGGCCTGCGCGAGGGGAGAATGCAATGATCGAGACCGTCCTTGGCGTCGTCGTCCTGTTCGTCCTGCTGTGGCTGTTCACCAGTGTGAAGATCGTCCGGCAAGGCTATCAATACACGATAGAATATTTCGGCCGCTTCACCGCCGTCGCGCGCCCCGGGCTGAACTTCTACCCGGCCATCTTCTACCGGGTCGGGCGCAAGGTGAACATGATGGAGCAGGTGCTCGACATTCCGGGTCAGGAGATCATCACCAAGGACAACGCCATGGTCTCGACCGACGGCGTCGTCTTCTTCCAGGTGCTCGATTCGGCGAAGGCGGCCTATGAGGTCTCCGACCTCTACGTCGCCATCATGCAGCTCACCACCACCAACCTTCGCACCGTGATGGGCTCGATGGACCTCGACGAGACCCTCTCCAAGCGCGACGAGATCAACGCCCGGCTGCTGGCGGTTGTCGACCAGGCGACCGAGGCCTGGGGAGTCAAGATCACCCGCGTCGAGATCAAG
>DASZEO010000020.1:0-2063 GCA_035940755.1 Allosphingosinicella sp.
GCTGCCGGCGCCGGCCGACGGCGGCCGTACGGGTGCGACGATGGCGGGGCTGGTCGAGGATGTGCGCTGGCGCACTTCGGCGCGCGGCCGGCGCTACATGATGGCGACCCTGTCGGACGCCACCGGCCAGTTCGAAGCGACGGTGTTCGACGATCAGGTGGCGGAGCAGGTCGGCCGGGCAGCGAAGGCGGGCAGCTGCGCCCTGCTGACCGTCGAGCTCGACCGCCGGCCAGGCGAGGAGACTCCGCGGGTGACGATCCGCGCGCTCCAGAGCTTCGAGACTCTGTCGCAGCGGACGCGGCTGCAGCTGGAGGTCGAGATCGAAGATTCGGCGGCCCTCATCCGGCTGGCCGAAGCCATGGACGGCCATCGCGGCGGCCACGGCCAGCTTCGGCTCAAGGCGAGGATCGAGACTGGCGAGGCCGAGCTCGTGCTTGGGCGCGACTTCAACGTCGACGCCGAGCTGGCCGCGTGCATCGAGCGGCTCGACGGCGTGCTCGCGGTGCGGCTCTCGGTGGTCGAGCCGCCGCGGCTTGCGCTGGTCTCCTGACGCACCCTAGACTGGCCCGGAGGGAGGACGGGCCGATGCTCGGTGGGATGCAGGATTTCGAGCTGCGCGTTCCGCGGCTGATCGACCATGCGGAGCGCGAGCACGGATCGCGCGAGATCGTCAGCTACTGGGCCGACGGCAGTCTCACCCGCACCGACTGGGCCGGAATCGCGCGCGACGCCCGCCGGCTCGCCCGGGCGCTGGAGCGGATGGGGGTGAAGCGCGGCGACCGGGTCGCGACGCTGGCAATGAACCACAGCCGCCACCTGGTCGCCTGGTACGGCGCGATCGGCATGGGCGGGATCATCCACACGCTCAACCCGCGCCTGTTCGACGAGCAGCTGGTCTACATCGCGAACCATGCCGAGGATAAAGTCCTGCTCTACGACGCCGCCTTCAAGCCGATCGTGGAGCGGCTGAGGCTGCAATGGACGAGCATCGAACATTTCCTCTGCTTCGACGACGGCGAGTTCGAGGCGGCGATCGGCCGCGAGAACGACGATTATGCCTGGATCGAGGGGCCGGAGCGGGAGCCGTGCATGCTCTGCTACACCAGCGGCACGACCGGCAATCCCAAGGGCGTGCTCTATGAGCACCGTTCGACGATGATCCACGCGCTTGCGGAGATGCAGCCGGCGGTGTTCGACCTGTCCCCGCAAACCGTGGCGCTGCCCGTGGTGCCGCTGTTCCACGCCGCCGGCTGGGGCCTGCCATTCGCGGGCGCTGCGGCGGGCATCAAGTTCGTGATGTCCGCCGTCAACGAGCCCAAGGTGCTGTGCCGGCTGATGAACGAGGAGAAGGTCACCCACTCGGCCGGCGTCCCGACCGTGTGGTTCGCCATGTTCCAGCACTTCGACGCGACCGGCGAGACGCCCCGGCATATGAAGGTCGTCACGATCGGCGGGTCGGCCGCGCCGCGGGCGATGATCGAGCGGCTGATGAAGATGGGCATCCGGGTCAACCACGCCTGGGGGATGACCGAAACCTCGCCGATCGGCACGATGGGCGCCCCATCCCACGACTGGGATTCGCTTTCGTTCGAGGAGAAGGTCGAGCTGACCGGCCGGCAGGGGCGGGTGCCGTTCGGCGTCGAGCTTCGGGTCGTCGACGAGGAAGCTCGGGTGCAGCCCCGCGACGGCCTCAGCTCGGGCCGGCTGCAGATTCGCGGGCCCTGGATCATCCGCCAGTATTTCCAGGACGAGAGCGGCCCGTGCCTCGATGCCGAAGGCTGGTTCGACACCGGCGACGTCGCGGTCCTCCACCCGGACGGGACGATGCAGATCACCGACCGCGCCAAGGACGTCATCAAGTCGGGCGGCGAATGGATCAGCTCGGTCGAGCTGGAAAATTGCGCCGTCGGCTGCGCCGGCATCGCCGAAGCCGCCGCGATCGGCATTCCGCACCCCAAATGGGACGAGCGGCCGCTGCTGCTGGTGGTGAAGAAGGATGGAGCGCAGGTGAGCGAAGACGCGGTGCGCGAGCATCTGGCGAAGCACGTCGCCCGATGGTGGCT
>DASZEO010000021.1:0-6705 GCA_035940755.1 Allosphingosinicella sp.
GCGGCAGCGGTAGCGCCGCGATGGCATGGCCGTGGGAGGTCGGCCGGCCCTCCTGCGTCAGCGCCCCCAGCGACAGGAGCCGGCGTCGGGCCTCGTCGACGGCAGCAGCCGGCGGCGGATCGAGCCAGCGCAGCGCGCGCGCGTCAGCGACGCCCCAGATGGCGCAGTCGAGGACCAGCGCCGACAGATCCGCCTCCAGTATCTCGGGTGGGTCGAAGCGCGCGAGGCCCGCCGTCGCCGCCTCTTCCCAGAGACGATAGACTTGCCCCGGCCCCTGCCGGGCGGCGCGCCCCGCGCGCTGCGCCACGGCCGCCTGGCTCGCCCGCTCCGTCACCAGGCGCGTAAGCCCAGCGGCGCGGTCGTAGCGGGCGCGGCGCGCGAGCCCGGAATCGACGACGATGCGAACGCTGTCCAGCGTAAGGCTGGTCTCGGCGATCGAGGTGGCCAGCACGACCTTGCGGCGGCCGGCCGGGGCGGCGGCGATGGCGACGCGTTGCTGCCCCGGCTCCAGGCTTCCGTGGAGACGGTGCAGGTCGACTCCGGGGGGCAGCGGCTCGAGCCGCTCGGCCGTCCGCTCGATCTCGGCCACGCCGGGGAGGAACGCCAGCAAGCCCCCTTCGGCTTCGCCAAGTGCGCGCCGAATCGCTGCGGCCATCTCCTCCTCGAGCCGCTTTTCGGCCGACCGCCCGAGGTAGACGACGTCGGTGGGGTGGCTTCGGCCGACGCTTTCGACGACCCGCGCGTCGCCGAGAAGCGCCGAGAAACGCGCGCCGTCGAGAGTCGCCGACATGGCGAGCAGCCGCAGGTCCGGGCGGAGTTCAGCCTGCGCGTCGACCGCGAGGGCGAGGCCGAAGTCGCTGTCGAGACTGCGCTCGTGAACTTCATCGAACAGGATAGCCGAGACTCCACTCAGCTCGGGGTCGGCCTGGATGCGCTTCAGGAATATGCCCTCGGTGAGGACCAGGATCCGGGTCGCCGCCGAGCGCTTGCTGTCGAGCCGGGTGGCGTAGCCGATCGTGCCGCCGACCGGCTCTCCCGCCAGCTCCGCGATGCGTTCGGCGGCGGCGCGGGCCGCCAGGCGGCGGGGCGAGAGCAGCAGGATCTCTCCGTCGCACCAGCTCTCGCGCAGCAGCGCCGGCGCCACCGCCGTCGTTTTCCCGGCTCCCGGCGGGGCGACGAGCACGGCGGCTGATCCTCGCTCGAGCGCGGAAAGCAGGTCCGGGAGGACCGCGTTGATCGGCAGGTCGTTCAGGTGGCCTCGTAGATTGCGCCGCTTCACCGTTGTGATAGTCGGGCCTGAGCCGGAAGGGGAGCGGATTGATTGGCGGACGAGGAGGCCGAGATCCGGCAGCTGCTGGAGGAGTGGAACCGGACGCTCGTCGCGAAGGAGGTCGAGGCGGCTCGCCGGCTGAGGGATGCCGACTATGTCTCGGCCATGCCCGGCGGCGGCATCGTCAACCGGGAGGAGGAAATCGCCCTCCTCAGCTCTCCCGACGTGTCGTTCTCGGCGGCGCGGCTGCAGGAAATGAATGTCAGCGTCTCGGGAGACGAAGCCGTCGCCGATGTCGAGACCTATCTCGACGGCAGCTTTCGCGAGACGCCGGTGCGCGGGCTTTTCCGCCAGCGCATGAAGCTGCGCCGCCGCGACGGCGTGTGGCGGGTCACACGCTGCGAAGCCGAGGATGTGCCGTTCGATGAGGTGAAGGCTTCAGGCTTGCCGCCGGCCTCGACCGTGCGGAGGCTGGCTCGGCGGCTGCCGGCGCGAGCGCGCCGTTGGTTGAAGGGGAAAGTGAACAGGCTGACGCCAAACGCCAGGGCTGCGTTCCAGGACGTCGCCTATCTGCCCTATCGCCCCGGCGAAGATTACGTCCTTCCGCCCAACCCGCCGACGACGTCGGAGAGCGGCGGGCTTCCGATCCCGCCGACCGAACTTTGGCTGGGCTACAATTATCCCGCTCACGGCAAGGACCATGTCGCGCGGATGCTCGATATCGTCGCCGCCTCGGGCTTCACCTTTGCAGAGGGGATGCGGATCCTCGACCTGGGCTGCGGCGCCGGCAGGATGATCCGCCATCTCGAGCATCTGGCAGGGACGTGCGAAATCTGGGGCACCGACATCAGTGCCGAGCACATCTTCTGGTGCAAGCAGCATCTGAGCCCGCCCTTCCACTTCGCCACGACGACCAAGGTGCCGCACCTGCCGTTCGAGGATCGCAGCTTCGACTTCATCTACTGCGGATCGCTCTTCACCCACATCGACGATCTCGCCGAGGCATGGCTGCTCGAGCTCCACCGCATCCTCGCGCCGCGCGGGCGGCTGTTCGTGACGATCCACGACGAACATACCGTCCGGCTGCTGGAGACGACGGCCTACGGCAAGTCAGCCGTAATTCGAGAAGTCCGGGCGACGCCGACCTATCAGGCGGCGAAAGACTCGTTCGGGATGCTCACGGTCGGGCGCGACAACGAATCCCAGGTTTTCTACCACTCAGCATTTCTCGCTAAGCTGCTGAATCCGATGTTCGATACCCTTTCCGTCACTCCGGAAGCCTATTTCTACCAGACGGCTTACCTGCTCGGGCGCAGGGAAAGGCGCCGCGCTCAGTAGGCGCGGGCGATCGCGAACTCGACGGCTTCGGTCAAAGCGGCTCGAGCGCGCCCGGCGGGAAAGCGGCCCAGGGCGTCGATGGCGCGCCGGCCGTAGTGGCGGGCACGCTCCACCGTATCGTCGATCGCTCCGGAGGAACGCA
This sequence comes from Allosphingosinicella sp., assembly GCA_035940755.1. Lineage (GTDB taxonomy): Bacteria > Pseudomonadota > Alphaproteobacteria > Sphingomonadales > Sphingomonadaceae > Allosphingosinicella. The sequence goes on from DASZEO010000021.1 coordinate 2,751, forward strand.
GCAGCCGGATGGCGTGGCTCAGATCCGCCTCGTCGGAGCGCCCGCCGCTGATCGCGTCGCGCCAGAAGGCTCGCTCCTGCTCGCTGCCGCGAGCGTAAGCGAGGATCACCGGAAGCGTCACCTTGCCGTCCCTGAAGTCGTCGCCCACGCCCTTTCCCATGGTCGCCGCGTCGGAGGCATAGTCGATGGCGTCGTCGATCAGCTGGAAAGCGACGCCGAGGTTGCGCCCGAACACGTCCAGCGCCTCTTCGACGCCGTCCTCCCGCTCCGCCACCACGGCTGCGATCCGGCATGCGGCGGCGAACAGAGCGGCCGTCTTCGCGCTGATGATCGCCAGATATTGCTCTTCGCTGGTGTCGACGCGCCGCTGGGCGGTGAGCTGGCTCACCTCCCCTTCCGCGATGACGCTCGACGCCCGCGAGAGGATGCGCAGCACCTTGAGGCTGCCGTCCTCCACCATCAGCTCGAAGGCACGCGAAAAGAGGAAGTCGCCGACGAGGACGCTCGCCGGATTGCCCCAGATGATGTTGGCCGTCCGGCGTCCCCGGCGAAGGCCGGAGCCGTCGACGACGTCGTCGTGGAGCAGCGTGGCGGTGTGGATGAACTCGACCGCTGCGGCGAGCTTGTGGTGCCGCGCCCCGGGATATTCGAGCAGACGCGCGCAGGCGAGCGTCAGCATGGGCCGCATCCGCTTGCCGCCGCCGGCGATCAGGTGGCCGGCAAGCTCCGGGATCAGCGCCACCTCGCTCTGCATGCGCTCCAGGATGACGGCGTTGACGTGGTTGAGGTCCGCCGCGACCAGCTGGATCATCGGGTCGAGCGAAGCCGTGCGCCGGGTGCCGAGCGTGTGGAGCGTGGCGGTCATTACGGCGCGCGATGTGCGCTTGCCGCTGGCCAAAGGCAAGCTTCGCCACCCTTTGCCTTGCGTTGCGCCGCGCCAGCGGCTTAGCTGCCACAGGGCCGGGACGAGGCGCGCGGGAGAGCGGGGATGAAGCGGGTGAGACGCGCGCCGGCGATGATCGCTGCCGCGATCCTGCTTCCGCTGCTCATCTTCCTGGCGATTCAATTCGCCCTTTCCGCACGCGAGCAACGGACAGCGGTCGAGGCCGAAGCGATCGCGCGTGCGGAGCGCATCCTCGTTGAAGCCGACGGGAGCCTGCAGCGGACGCTCGGCGCGCTGGAGGTGCTCGCCTCCGCACAGGCGGTCCAGGAGCGAGACTGGCCGGCGCTCTACGAACGGCTGCAGCGAGTGCGAAGCACCAATCCACAATGGGTGACGGCGATCGTGACCGACGTGGCGACGGGTCGTGGGATCCTCGATCTGCGCCAGCCGTTCGGCGCACCGGTTCAGACGGCTGGGTTCGCGCCCGGCTCAATAGCTACGGCCGCGGGGCCCTTCGTCGGCGACGTGGGCGGCAGCGGCCCCGGGTGCCCGTGCGCGCTGGTTCACCTGCCGATAGGGACCGGCTCAAGGCCGCAATTCATGCTCACGGTCGCGCTCGACCCGGAGCCTTTCCGTCGCGTGCTGCTTCAGGAGATCGGCGACAACCGCGTTGTGGGGATCGTCGACCGCCACGGCAGATTCCTCGCGCGCTCGCTCAACCATCGCGAGCGGCTCGGCCGGCTTGCCACCCCCTATGTCCGCAACGCCATCGCAGCAGGACCGCGCGGGATCTACGAGGGACGGACGTTCGAAGGTTTCGCCAATTACAGCGGCTATTCGACCTCGCCGCTCAGCGGCTGGTCGGCGCACGTCGCCTTCAGCCGCAACCTGCTCGATTCGCCGCGCTGGCGTTCGCTCGCCGCGGCCGGGATTGCCGCCTTGGCCTCGCTTCTTCTGGCGACGGTGATGGCGGCGTTCACGATGCGCCAGCTCGCCGCCGGCCGGCGCGTCCAGGAGCGGCTCCAGGAAGCGCAGAAGATGGAAGCGCTCGGCCAGATCACCGGCGGCATAGCCCACGACTTCAACAACCTGCTCACTCCGATCGTCGGCGGCCTCGAGGTGATCGCCCGCAAGGCTCAGCTCGATCCGATTTCGAGCCGGCTGCTGGAAAGCGCGCTGTCGGCGGGGCGCCGGGCGGCCAAGCTCACGGGGCAGCTGCTCGCCTTCTCGCGCCGCCAGCGGATGGAAATCCGCCCCGTCGACCTGCCGCGGCTGATCGGCGACCTGGAGCCGCTGCTCGCCCAGTCGGTCGGGCCCGGCGTGCGCATTGAGACCGAGGTGGCGCCGGAAGTGCAGTGCGTGCGCAGCGACGCCAACCAGCTGGAGCTGGCGCTGCTCAACTTGGCCCTCAACGCGCGGGACGCGATGCGAGATGGAGGGACGCTTCGGATCACGGCGCGAATGGAGCCGGCGCGCCGCGGCGCCGAAGCGATGGCCGCGATCGAGGTGCGCGACACCGGCCAAGGGATGCCCGACGACGTGCTCCGGCGGGCGACCGAGCCTTTCTTCACGACCAAATCGTCCGGCAGCGGCACGGGGCTCGGCCTCTCCCAAGTCTACGGGACCGTGCAGCAGTCGGGCGGCAGCCTCAAGATCGAGAGCGAGCCGGGCAGCGGCACGGTCGTGACGCTGCGGCTGCCGGCGTGCGAGCGGGCACCCGCTCCGCCGCCCGAAGCAGCGGCGGGAGCGGCGGAAGGCGGGGCGAGCCGCCGCGTCATCCTGTGCGACGACGACGACCTGGTCCGCGGCTTCGCGGCACGCGTGCTGGACGCCGCCGGCTACGTGGTCGAGGCCGTCTCCGACGGCGGCGCGGCCGTCGAGATCGCCCGAAGAGCCGCGGTCGACCTGCTGGTCGTCGATTTCGCGATGCCCGGCATGAACGGCGCCGAAGTGATGCGGGCGGTGCGGCAGATCCGCCCCGCAATGCCGATCCTGATGATCACCGGCTATTCCGACACGGAAGCTGTCGTAGAAATTGGCACCGACGTCCCGGTGCTTCGCAAGCCGTTCGAAGCGGGCGCTTTGCTCGCAGCCGCGCGCGATGCGCTCGCCGGCGCGGCGGCGGCTGACGCAGGATCGAATGGTGAAGCGGACCGTTAGCCGGACATGATGGACGTTTCGGTCGCCATATATTGCGGCGCCTGCGGCAGCGCGAACTTCAGCCTGCCGGCCGGTGTGGCCGACGAAGCGGATGTGCTGTGCAAGGATTGTGGCGTCAGGCTCGGCAGCGTCGGCGACCTCAAGGCGGAGCTGCTCGGCCAGGCGCTGGCGCACAGCGCCGAGGCGCAGCGCCGCGACCTCGACAGGCTGGCCTCGGACGAGGCCGCTTGACCGCAGGCGCCGCCCCGGCTTCAATCCCGAGGCACGCCGGAGCCAAGCTTATGCGCCTGATCGCCTTTCTCGCCCTGCCGATCGTCTTCGCGCTGCCGGCATCGGCGCAGACGGACGGTGACGTTACCGCCGAGGACCGGCTGGTGCACGAGCGGATGATCGTGCTCGACACCCACCTGGACACGCCGGCGCGGTTCGACGATGGCCGCTGGGACTTCGGCGAGCTCCATCGCTACGCCTGGGACGTCAGCCAGGTCGATCTGCCGCGGATGGAGCAGGGGGGTCTCGATGGCGGGTTCTTCGTCATCTACACCGAGCAGGGGGACCTGACGCCGGAAGGCTATGCCCGAGCGCGCGACGCGGCGCTGGTCCGTGCCGCCGCGATTCACCGGGTGCTCGGCGAGAATCGCGACCGCGTCGGCCTGGCGCTGACGGCCGACGACGCGCAGCGGCTGCTCGACGCCGGCAAACGCGCCTTCTTCATCAGCATCGAGAATAGCTGGCCGCTGGGCGAGGACCTGTCGCTGCTGACGACGTTCCACCGCCTGGGCGTGCGCATGGCTGGGCCCGTGCACAGCCGCACCAATCAGCTCGCCGACAGCGCGACGGGCGAAGCGCGCTGGCACGGCCTGTCGCCGCTCGGCCGACAGTGGGTGGCCGAGATGAACCGGCTCGGCATGC
>DASZEO010000022.1:0-1888 GCA_035940755.1 Allosphingosinicella sp.
CCAGGATGCCGACCACCACGGCGGTGAACAAAGTGATCCGCACCGGCGTCCCGCGCTTCGACACCTTCGCCCAACCCTGCGGCAGCAGCCCGTCACGCGCCATGACGAAGAAGATTCGGCTCTGGCCGTAGAAGAAAGCGAGGATCACGGTCGGCAGCGCGATGACCGCCGACAAAGCGAGGTAGCGGGCGACCCAGGGCTTGCCGAGCTCACGCAGGATGAGGGCGAGCGGCTCGGGACTGTTCGCGAAGCGCGTATAAGCGAGGGCGCCGACCGCGGCCCCGGCGACCGCCATGTAGATGAGCACGCAGGCGAGCATCGAGCCGACGATCCCGATCGATAGGTCGCGGCCGGGATTCTTCGTCTCCTCGGCCGCCGTCGCGATCGCGTCGAAGCCGTAGAAGGCGAAGAAGATGATCGCCGCCGCGGCCATCACGCCGACCTCGGATCCCGCTGGCCCGCTCTTCGGGAAGCCGTGCGGCATGAAGGGATGGAAATTGGCCTCATTGAAGTAAGGCAAGGTCACCGCGACGAACACGATCAGGGCGACGATCTTCACCAGGACGAGCAGTGCGTTGACGGTCGCGCTCTCCCGCGTGCCGAAGATCAGCAGCCCGGCGATCACGGCGATGATGAAGATGGCGGGAAGGTTGAGGATTCCGCCGAGCTCCGGCCCCTGCGTGAGCGCGAGCGGAAAGGCCAACGCATCGTGGAGGAGCGGCGCCGCATAGCCCGACCAGCCGACGGCGACGGCGCTCACCACCAGCGAATATTCGAGGATCAGGCTCCAGCCCACGAACCAGGCCAGCAGCTCGCCGATGACGACGTAGGTATAGGTATAGGCGCTGCCCGAGGCAGGGATCATCGTCGCCATCTCGGCATAAGCGAGCGCCGCGGCGGCGCAGATGATGCCGGCGATGGCGAAGGAGAGGATCACGGCCGGGCCGGCCTTGGCCGCGCCGACGCCGGTCAGGGTAAGGATGCCGGTGCCGACGATGGCGCCGACGCCAAGCGCGATCAGGTGCGGCCAGCCGAGCGAGCGGGTCAGCCGGTGCTCCGGCGCCAGATCCTCATCGGCGACGACCGTCTTGCGCGCGTTCCAGCTGGCCAAGGTGCCCTCCCTTTTTTGTCGCCGGCACCTTGGGACGGATTGCAGCGGCCGGACAAGCCGGAAAAGTGGAGCTTCAGGGAACTCGCTGGCCGGCGACGTTGCCCGGGGGGGAGTAGCGGCAGACGAGGAAATCCCATTGCGCCGAGCTGTGGAAGGCGCAGCCGACTCGGGTGGTCGTCCGCCAGATCAGCTGCGTGTAGTGTGCGACGTCGCTCCACTCTCCGCTCGTGCTGACGTTGGGGAAGACTCCGGGCCTGAAGATCCGGCGCTCGGCGGCCCAGCTGTGGACGACATCCTCGATGCTGTAGGCGCCGCGAGTGCCCATCCATAGATTCTCGCCCTGCCCCGGGCGGGTCTCGCGGGCCGAGTGCTGGAGCCGGCCGAGCTGCGCCAGCTGCGGCGCATAAGCGGCGGCCGAAGCGGCGAGCGATTCGTCCCAGCTGAGCGGCGGCGTTCCGGCGGCGGCTCGCTCGCGATTGTGGAGAGTCACCAGCCGTTCGGCGAGGCCGCGCAGATCCTGCGGCGGCGCGTTGGGGGGACGTTCCTCGCGCACGATCGCGCCGTCCGCCCATTCGGGGCGCTGGGCCGCGCAGCCGGCGGAAGCGGCGGCCGCGGCGAGGAGCGGGAGGACGCGCAGCTTCGGTACGGCAACTCTGGCGCGCGCCCCGATACGGGAAAGTGCCCCAGAAAGAGAAAATCGATCCATGCCAGCGGAACTCCTCGCCTTGATCTGGGTTAATGCTTCCCGAGTGCGGGGGTAGTTTTTTCCGGAAAAAT
>DASZEO010000023.1:0-4114 GCA_035940755.1 Allosphingosinicella sp.
CGCTTTTGACCCGCTTCGGCACGGCTGCCATAGCCGCTGCCGATGGCGTTTTACCCACTGCTTCGGCCGCTCGCCTTCGCGCTCGACGCGGAAAGGGCGCACCGGCTGACGATAAGGGCGCTGAAGCTGATGCCGGCGGGCTTCCCGGCGAAGCCGGATCCGGTGCTGGCGAGCGAGGTGGCGGGGCTCGCCTTTCCCAACCCCGTCGGGCTTGCGGCTGGGTTCGACAAGGATGCCGAGGTCTGGCGGCAGATGCTGGCGTTCGGCTTCGGCTTCGTCGAGGTGGGAACGCTGACTCCGCGGCCGCAGCAGGGCAACGCGCGGCCGCGCCTGTTCCGGCTCGCCGAGGACCGCGCGGTGATCAACCGGATGGGCTTCAACAATGCAGGCCAGCCGGCGGCGCTCGCCCGGCTGCGCACCAGAACGGGCCTGGTCGGAGTCAATATCGGCGCCAACAAGGACAGCGTCGACCGGGTCGCGGATTACGTTGCGGGCGTCGCGGCCATGGCCGGCGTCGCCGACTATCTGACGGTGAACATCTCCTCGCCGAACACGCCGGGGCTTCGGGCGCTTCAGGACAAAGGCGCTCTGGGGGAGCTTCTGGCGGCGGTGATGGAGGCGCGCGGGGACGGGCCGCCCAGATCGGAGGCTGCGGCAGGCCCCCTGCCTGCCGGTCCTCCGATCTTCCTGAAAGTGGCGCCAGACCTGGAGCGGCGGGAGGTGGAGGACGTCGCCGCCGTGGCCATGGCGCATAAGGTGGACGCCCTGATCGTCGGCAACACCACCTTGAGCCGGCCGGCGCTTCGCTCGCGCCAGCGCGGGGAGGCGGGCGGCCTGTCCGGCGCGCCGCTGAAGGCACTGGCGCTGGAGCGGCTGCGCGATTTCCGGGCGGCGACCGGCGGCGCGATGGCGCTGATCGCGTGCGGCGGGATCGAGAATGGCGTCGACGCCTTCGACCGGATCCGCGCCGGGGCAAGCCTGGTGCAGCTCTACAGCGCCCTCGTCTATGAGGGGCCGGGGCTGGCGCGGCGGATCGCCAAGGAGCTCAAGCGCTTGCTCGCGCTGGAAGGGTTCGCGCGCTTGACGGACGCCATCGGGACTGAAAAGCGGCTTTGATGCTTCGGCGCCTCTTCCTTCCGCTCGCCCTGATCCTCGCCGGCTGCGCGACCCAGCCGGCGGAGGTGACGGCGACGACGGCGGCGCCCGGTGTCGGCGCCGTGTCGGCAGCCGATCCGCGCGCCGCGGCGGCGGGCATGGAGATTTTGCGCGCGGGCGGGAGCGCGGCCGACGCCGCCGCGGCGGTGATGCTGGCGCTGACGGTGGTCGAGCCGCAATCGTCGGGCATCGGCGGCGGCGGCTTCCTCGTCTACCATGATGAGCGCGCGGGTCGGATCAGCAGCTATGACGGACGCGAAACTGCGCCGGCTGCGGCGACGCCGGCTTACTTCCTCGACGCGCAGGGGCGGCCGCGCTCGCATGAGGAGGCGGTGCCGGGCGGCCTCAGCGTCGGGGTTCCCGGCAATCTTCGGCTGATCGAGCTCGCCCACGAGCGGCACGGGCGGCTGCCCTGGGCGCGGCTGTTCGCCCCCGCCATCCGGCTGGCGCGCGACGGCTTCATGATCACGCCCCGGATGCGCCGCGCGCTGGCGAGCGAGCGCGAGCTGGCGGCGCTCTCGCCTTGGGGACGGGCGCAGTTCTTCGGCCCCGACGGCGAACCGAAGGCGGTGGGCACTCTGATTCGCAATCCCGAGCTCGCCGCGTTGCTGGAGCAGGTGGCGGCACGGGGGCCGGAGCATTTCTACACCGGCCCCGCGGCCGACGCGCTGGTGGCGACGGTGCGCGGCGCGCCGCGCAACCCCTCGGCAATGACGCGCGGCGATCTCGCCACTTACCAGGCGCATGAGCGGCCGGCTTTGTGCGGCCGCTATCGCGGCTACCGCATCTGCGGCATGGGCCCGCCCTCGTCGGGCGCGACGACGGTGTTCGCGATCCTGAAGCAGCTCGAGCGCTTCGACCTGCGGGCGCTGGGCCGCGACAATCCGGTGTCGTGGCACCTGATCGGCGAATCGATGCGGCTCGCTTATGCCGACCGCGAGGCCTATCTCGGCGATCCCGATTTCGTGCAGGTGCCGACGGCCGGCCTGATGGATGAAGCCTATCTCGGCCGCCGCTCGCAGCTCATCTCGCCCGACCGGACGATCCCTCACGTGGAGGCCGGAGTGCCGCCCGGAGCGCAGCCGCGGACCGCCGCGGCGGCGGCGGAAGTGCCGTCGACCTCCCACTTCGTCGCGATCGACGCTGCCGGCAACGTCGCCTCCTACACCTCGACCATCGAAGGCCCGTGGGGATCGGGGCTGACGGTCAACGGCCATCTCCTCAACAACGAGCTGACCGACTTCAGCTTCGCGCCGGAACGGGACGGGGCGCCGGTGGCGAACCGCGTCGAGGGCGGCAAAAGGCCGCGCAGCTCGATGTCGCCGACCATCGTCTACGGCCCCGACGGCGAGGTCCGCATCGCCATTGGCGCGGCCGGCGGAACGACGATCATCGCCCAGGTGGCGAAGGCGCTGATCGGCGTGCTCGACTGGGGCCTGTCCGCCCAGGACGCGATCGCGATGCCGCAGCTGATGGGCATCGGCGACCGGCTGACGATCGAGCAGGGGACGCCGCTCGAGGCGATGGCGGGGCCGCTGCGGGGGATGGGGCACCAGGTCGTCCTGGTCGCTCCCGGCTACAAGGCCAATGCCGTCGAGCGGGTCGGCGGCCGCTGGGTCGGGGCGGCGGATCCGCGCAGCGAGGGCGTGGCGCTGGTCGAGTGAAGCGATTAGAAGCTTGGCGGGCGACGCGGCAAAGCCGCGCGCGGGGAGGGGTGATGCGCGAGCTCGAACATTTTCCGAACCTCGTCACGATGTTCTTCACGCGTGCCCGCGAAAAAGGCGACTCCCCCTTCCTGTGGGCGAAGAAAGGCGGCGCCTGGCAGTCGATCAGCTGGCGCGAGGCGGCTCAGAAGGTCGCCGCCTTGTCCGCCGCCCTGAGCCGCCTCGGCCTCGCGCCGGGAGACCGGGTCATGCTGGTCTCGGAGAACCGGCCGGAATGGCTGATCTCCGATTTGGCGGTGATGGCGGCGGGGTGCGTCACGGTGCCGACCTATTCGACCAACACCGAGCGCGACCACCAGCACATCCTCGACGACAGCGGCGCCCGGGCCGTCATCGTCTCGACGCAGAAGCTCGCCAAGGCGCTGCTCCCGGCGGCGATCCGGTCCAACAATTGCGAGCATGTCATCGGCATCGAGGCGCTGCCGGGCGGGCAGACCGGAAGCGTCGCCTTCCACGACTGGTCCGGCCTGGCCGGAGCCGAGCGCGCCGATGTCGACGCCTGCGCGGCCGGTGCCGCCTTCAAGCGCGACGACCTCGCCTGCATCATCTACACGTCCGGCACCGGAGGAGCGCCGCGCGGGGTGATGCAGCATCACGGCGCGCTGCTGCACAATGTCGAAGGCTGCACCGCCCTGATCTCCGAGGATTTCGGGTGGGGCGACGAGGTCTTCCTCTCCTTCCTGCCCGCCAGCCACGCCTACGAGCATAGCGGCGGCCAGCTGTTCCCGATCGGGCTGGGCGCGCAAATCTATTATTCGGAAGGCCTGGAGAAGCTCGCCTCCAACATCGAGGAGGTGAAGCCGACGATCATGGTCGTCGTCCCGCGGCTGTTCGAGGTGCTTCGCCAGCGCATCCTGAAGCAGGTCGAGAAGCAGGGGCGCGTCGCCAGGTATCTCATGGGCCGCGCGCTCAGCATTGGCGCCAGGGGCTATGCCGGCTCGGTGCGCCTGTGGGACAGGCCGATGGACCTCATTCTCACCCGCACCCTCCGGCCCAAGATCGCCGCCCGCTTTGGCGGCCGGCTCAAGGCGATGGTGTCGGGCGGCGCGCCCCTGAACCCGGACGTGGGCATCTTCTTCCACTCGTTGGGCCTGACCCTGCTCCAGGGCTACGGCCAGACCGAATCCGGACCGGTGATCAGCTGCAACCGGCCGAAGGTCGGCGTGCGGATGGATACGGTCGGCCCGCCGCTGAAGAACACCGAGGTGAAGATCGCCGAGGACGGCGAGATCCTG
>DASZEO010000024.1:0-3727 GCA_035940755.1 Allosphingosinicella sp.
AAGCGCCGCGAAGGCGAGCAGGCCGGTGCCGGTGCCGATGTCGGCGATGCGGGTGAAGCTCGCGCCGTCGCGGGCCAGCCGGTCGAGCGCCGCCAGGCAGCCGCTGGTCGTCTCGTGCTGCCCGGTGCCGAAGGCGCGCCCCGCGTCGATCTCGAGCGCCACCGCCTCCGCCGGGACCCGGTCGCGATGCACCGGCGTGTGGACGAAGAAGCGCCCGGCGCGGATCGGCTCGAGCCCCTGCTGTCTCAACGTCACCCAATCCTCGTCGCCGACCCGCTCCACCTTCGCGCGAACGCCGGCCGCGCCTTCGGAACCGGTCAGCACGAGACGACCAGCGGCTGCCTGGCGGCGCTCGACCGGCTGGCCCGGGACGGCGCGAGCTTCACCCGCATCGCCGACATCGGCACCGGCACCGGCCTGCTTGCCTTCGCGGCGCTTCGGCTGTGGCCGGCGGCGCGGGCGATTGCGTCGGACGTCGACCCGGTGGCGGTGGAAGTGGCGGCGGAGAATGCCGCGATCAACGCCGTGCCGCTCGGCCGGGCGCGCGGGCAGCTGGAGCTGGTCGCGGCCGACGGGCTGGCGCACCCGCGGCTGCGGGCACGCGCGCCTTACGACCTGATCCTCGCCAACATCCTCGCCGGGCCGCTGGTGGCGCTGGCGCCCTCCCTCGCGGCGGCGCTGGCGCCGGGCGGGCGGCTGGTACTCGCCGGCCTGCTCGACCACCAGGCGGAGCGGGTCACCGCCGCCTACCGGCGCGGCGGGCTGATGCCGCTGTTCCGGATCAGCCGCGGAGAGTGGCCGACGCTGGTGCTTCGCAAGCGGCGGCGGATCGTCGCCCCCCGACGGCGCCGGCCGGAGCCGGACGCAGGGTAGCCGCGCGGCGGCCCTTTTTCGCTGACAGCGCGGCGGGCCGGGGATAGGCAGGACCGATGGTGCTGCTCGTCCTCATCCTGCTCGGAGGCCTGCTGGCGCTGTGGGTGTCGAACCGCAATCTGAAGGCGCGGATCGACCTGATCGAGCAGCGGCTCGACGCCGCGCCGCAGATCGTCGTCGAGCCGGCGGCGGGTCCGGCGCCGCCGATTACCGACCTTTGGCCGGCCGCGGAAGCGGCGCGCCAGCCGGCGGAACCCGGGGCGGCGCCGGGGCCGCAGCCGGACATCCCGGCGCCGATGGCCGCCGAAGCGGCGCCGCCGCCGCAGGTATTCGATTTCCCGGAGGAGCCGGAGCGGCCGAAGGAGAGCCTGAGCGGCCTGTTCGAACGGCTGGTCGGCGGCAACCTCCTGATCTGGATCGGCGGCACGGCTCTGGCGGTCGCGGGCTTCCTGATCGTGCGCTTCTCGATCGGCCTGATCACGCCGGCGGTGCGGATGGCGGCGGCGGGCCTGCTCGGCCTCGCGCTCGTCGCGGGCGGCGAATATGCGCGCGCGGGGCGGCTTCGCGACGATCCGCGCATCGCCCAGGCGCTGGTCGGCGCCGGGCTCGCCATCCTCTACGCGACGCCCTACGGCAGCCACATCCTCTACGGCCTGATCGGCACCGGCACCGCCGCGGCCGCGATGTTCGCCGTCACCGCCGCAGCTTTGTTCCTGTCGCTGAGGCACGGCGCGCCGACGGCGATCATGGGGCTGGTCGGCGGCTTCCTGACGCCGGCGCTGGTCGGCGATTCCGATGCCGGAGCGGTGCCGCTGCTGGGCTATCTGGCGCTGCTCGACGCGGCCATTTTCGCGATCGCCTGGCGGCGCGGCTGGACCTGGCTCGCCGCGGCCGCGGTCGCCCTGAGCTTCGTGTGGAGCGCCTATGTGCTGGCGCAGCCGCCGAGGGACGCGCTCGCTGGCGGCGTGTTCATCCTGGTGCTGGCGATAGCGGCGGCGACGGCTCGGCCGGGCCGCGGGCGGGCGCTGGCCCTGATGCAGCCGCTGCTGATCGGGCTCGTGCAGCTGACGGTGCTGGTGGCGCGCAACGACCTTGGCCTCACGGCCTGGGCGTTGTTTGGGGCGCTCGCGGCGGCGAGCATGGCGCTTGCCGTGCTGAGGCGCGAATATGCGCTTGCGCCGCCGGTCGCGGCGCTGCTGGCGCTGGCGTTGCTCGCGGCGCGGTCGGTGAACGCGGAGGACCCGCTGGTGCAGCCGGCGGCGGTGGGGATCACGATCCTGTTCGGCCTCGGCGGGCTGGGACTGGCGCTGTGGCGGCCGCGCCTGCTGTGGACCGCCGTCGCCTGCGCCGGCTTTGCCGGCCCGGTGCTGATCGTCCGCGCCGCGCGGCCGGAGCTGCTCGATCGCCCCGCGTGGGGGGCGCTGATGGCGGCGCTCGCGCTTGGGCCGGCGGCTTTGGTATGGCTGAACCGCGAGCGGGCGACCGAGCGGCCGCCCGCCGACCTCGCTTTGCTCGCCGCCGGCGCCGGCGCGGCGCTGCTGCTTTGCGCGGGCGCGTGGGACGTGCTGCCGCCGCAGCCCATCGCCGCCGCGTGGCTCGTTGTCGCGCTGGCGGCGGCGCTGGCGGCCCGGCGGTTCGACGATCTCGCGCTGACGACGGTCGCCGCGGCGGTGGCGGCAATGGCCGTCGCGCGCTGCCTGTGGATGGTGCCGGGGCTGTCGGCGGCGGCGGTCACCGGCCTGATCGGCGACCCGGTGCTGGCGCCGGACCTGCCGGGCATGCTTGCCGCCTTGTGGTCGCTGGCGCTGCCGGCGCTGCTGCTGATCGCGCTTCGCCTGGCGCTGCCGCCGCTGCCGCTCGGCGCCCGCTATGCCTTGCCCGCGGTCGGCGGCATGTTCGCCGTCGCCGCGCTCTACGTGTGGTTCAAGCAGGCGTTCGGCCTCGCCAGCATGGAGGATTTCGTCGCCCGCGGCCTCATCGAGCGCACCATCATCACGCAGAGCCTGTTCCTGCTCGGCTGGCTGCTCGCCTCGGGCAAGCTGCGGCTTCGCGGCGTGGAGCCCGACCTGATCCGCCTCGGCGGAACCGTGCTGACCGCCTTCGCCGCGGCGCGGCTGGTCTGGTTCGACCTCGTCGTCCACAATCCCGCCTGGGCGAAGCAGTGGGTCGGCCCGCTGCCGGTCGCGAACCTGATCCTTCCCGAATATCTGCTGAGCGCTGCGTGGCTCTACCTCGCGCGACGCCGGACCGGGGAAGCGGCGCGGTCCGGCGTCTGGCTCGTCGCCTTCCTGGCCGCCCTGATCGCCGGAACGATGCTGATGGTGCGGCAGGGCTTCCACGGCGCCCTCCTCAACGGGCCGGAAATGCCGATCGCGGAGTTCTACGGCTATTCTCTGGCCGGGCTGGTCCTGTCGATCGCGCTGCTGGTGGCGGGGATGCGCCTTCCCGACAAGGCGCTTCGGCTCGCCGGCCTCCTGCTGCTCACCGCCACCATCGTCAAGGTGTTCCTGATCGACGCTTCCGAGCTCGAGGGCATCTGGCGGATCCTCTCCTTCCTCGGCCTGGGCGTCGCGCTGATCGGCATCGGCCGCCTCTACGGCCCGGTGCTTCGCGCGGAGCGGGCGGAGGCATGAGCGACGTGGCGGACCGCGCGCAGATCGGCGCGGTGGTCGACGAGATGTACGCGATGATCTCCGGGCCGGCGGGGCCGCGGGACTGGTCGCGGCAGGCGAATTGCTTCCACCCGCAGGCGCGGCAGATCCGCACCTGGGTGGACGATGCCGGGCGACCGGCGATGAAGATGATGGGGCTCGACGATTATGCCCGCGACACGCAACCGTTCTTCGCCGCCAAC
>DASZEO010000025.1:0-5501 GCA_035940755.1 Allosphingosinicella sp.
GATCACCATGCGGCCGCCGGGCGCGAGCTGGTCTACCAGCGCCTGGGGCGGCTCGGGCGCGGCGGCGGTGACGAGGATCCGGTCGAACGGCGCGTGTTCGCTCCAGCCGCGCGAGCCGTCGCCCACCCGTATCTCGACCTCATGATCGAGCGCCGCCAGCCGAAGGCGCGCTGCCTGGGCGAACTCCTCGACGATCTCGACGCTGAACAGGTCGACGCCCATCTCGGTCATTACCGCTGCCTGCCAGCCCAGGCCGGTGCCGATCTCGAGCACCATCTGGCCCGGCTGAAGCCCGAGCAGCTCGAGCATCAGCGCGCCGATGAAGGGCTGCGAGAGCGTCTTGTCGAAGCCAATCGGGAGCGGCGTGTCCTGGTAGGAGACGAGCATCAGCTGGGCGGGGACGAACAGGTGGCGCGGCACCTTGAGCAGGGCCTGCCTCAGCCCCCCGCTCAGCGCGTCGCGGCCGATCTCCTCCTCGGCCAGGTCGAAATGCATGTCGATCACTTCGACCATGTGCCGGCGCAGGATCGCCAGGTGCGCTTCGGTCATCGGCTTCATCGCGCGCGGCTCCTCTCGCTCCTCGGCTCCATAGCCGCAACGCGCGCGCTTGCCAGCCGCTCCGCGCCCGGTCCACAAAGCGGAGGGGAGGAGGGGAGGCCATGCTGGTCAGCGAGCTGATCCGCCGCGGCGCGGTCTATCACGCGGAACGGACAGCGATCCTGTTCGGGGACCGGGCGCTGAGCTTCCGCGAGGTGGACCGCCTGTCGAGCCGGATCGCGAACCTGTTCGTCGCCGGCTTCGGCCTCGCCAAGGGCACTCCGATCGCGCTGCTGCTCGACAACGGGCTCCATTCGATCCCGTGCGACTTCGGCTGCGTGAAGGCCGGGCTCACGCGCACGCCGCTCAACGGCCGGCTCGCGCTGGCCGAGCATCGGGCGATGCTGGAGGCCATCGGCGCTCGGCTGCTCATCTACGGCCCGAGCCAGGGCGAGCGCGCCGCGGCGCTGAAGGCCGAGCTCCCGCACCTCGACGTCTACGGCCTCGGCGACGCGGAAATCGGTCCGGACCTGCTCACGCTGGCGCAGAGCGCTTCCGACGCCGACCCGAAGCTTCGCCACGACCCGGACGACGTGCTGCTCGCCTTGTTCACGTCAGGGACGAGCGGCAAGCTCAAGGCGGCACAGCATACGCAGGCGACCTACTCGGCAGTCGTCCACAATGTGCTGACCAACCTCATCGACCCGAAGGCTGGCGACAGGATGCTTCACGCTGCCTCGATGATCCATGCCAGCGGTACCTTCGTGCTGCCCTACTGGATCCGCGGCGGGACGGCGGCGATCCTGCCCGGCTTCTCGCCGGCCGATTATGTCGAAGCGATCGAGCGGTGGCGGCCCGCCGCGCTCAACCTCGTGCCGACGATGCTGCAGATGCTGTTCCAGCTTCCCGGCATCGAGCAGGCGGACTTCTCGTCGGTCGACACGATCCTGTACGGCGCCTCGCCGATGCCCAGACCGGTGCTCGAGCGCGGCCTTGAGCTGTGGGGGCCGCTGTTCGTCCAATATTACGGCCAGACCGAGGCGCCGCTGGCGATCTGCGCGCTCTCCAAGCAGGATCATGTCGGTGCGCCGGCCGAGCGGCTGCTGTCCTGCGGGCGGCCGAGCGTCGAATGCGAGATCAGGCTGGTCGACGAGCAGGGCACCGACGTGCCGCCGGGGGAAGATGGCGAGATCGTGCTGAGGGCGCCGTTCGCGATGAGAGGCTATACCGATCCGTCGCTCGACGCCTTCCTTCCCGGCGGCTGGCTGCGCACCCGTGACGTCGGCAGGTTCGGCGAGGAGGGCTATCTGACGCTCGTCGACCGCACGTCCGACATGATCGTCACCGGCGGCTACAACGTCTATCCGCGCGAGGTCGAGGACGTGCTCTCGGGACACCCCTCCGTGGCGCAGGTCGCGGTAGTCGGGCTTCCGGACGAGGTTTGGGGCGAGGCCGTGACAGCCTTCGTCGTCGGCCGCGAGGCCGCAGCGTGCGACGAAGCGGCGCTTGTCGCTTATGCCCGGGAGCGGCTGGCATCCTACAAGGCGCCCAAGGCGATCCGCTTCGTGGAAGCGATTCCCTTGAGCGTTGTCGGCAAGCCGCTCCGGCGGGCGCTGCGCGACCCCTTCTGGCAGGGAAAGGAACGGCGGATATGACCGTGCTCATCGAGAGGAACGGACCGGTCACCACGGTCATCCTCAACCGCCCGGACTGCCGCAACGCGGTCGATCCGCCCACTGCTCTGGCCTTGCGCGACGCGTTCGATGCGTTCGAGGCCGACGGCGAGGCGCAGGTGGCGGTGCTGACCGGCGCGGGCGGGCATTTCTGCGCCGGTTTCGACCTCAAGGCCGTGGCGGGCTCGGTCAGCCGCTACGATCCGCACGGGGAGGGGCCGATGGGGCCGACCCGGCGCCTGCCGGGCAAGCCTGTCATCGCCGCGGTCGAGGGCTATGCCGTCGCCGGCGGCCTCGAGCTCGCGCTGTGGTGCGATCTTCGGGTCGCCTCGGCCAGTGCCGTGTTCGGTGTGTTTTGCCGGCGGTGGGGCGTTCCGCTGGTGGACGGCGGCACCGTGAGGCTGCCCCGGATCGTCGGGCAGGGCCGCGCCCTCGACATGATCCTCACCGGCCGCCCCGTGGCTGCCGAGGAGGCGCTGTCATTCGGCCTTGCCAACCGGCTGGTCCCCGCCGGCACCGCGCGCGAAGAGGCGGAGCGGCTGGCGGCCGAGATCGCCCGGTTTCCGGCGCTGTGCTTGCGCGCGGACCGTCGCTCCGCCCACGAGCAATGGGACCTGCCGCTCGCGGAGGCGCTTGGCGCCGAAGCACTCGGCGGAGTCGAGCCGCTGGACCGCGAGGCGCGGCCCGGGGCGGCCCGTTTCGCCGCCGGCAGCGGCCGCTCCGGCAGCTTCGAGTCGATCTAACCGGCGGCTTGATTCCACCCGCGAAATGACCGACCATCGCCCGCCGCTCACGGTGCGGCCAACGAGGGGGAATCGCGATGGGATACATGTTTATGCCGCTGAAGCGGTACTTCGACTTTTCCGGCCGCTCGCGGCGCAAGGAATATTGGTCCTGGTTTCTGTTCGTCATGATCGCCATCTTCGTGCTGATGTATCTGGATTCGGCGCTGGGTCTGGGCGGCACCGCCAACGGCTATGCGGAGGGCGGATCCGTCGGCTTCAGCATGACCGGCGGCATCCTGACGATGATCTTCTGGCTGGCGACGATCATCCCGAGCATCGCCGTCGCCGTCCGCCGCGTCCACGATCAGGACAAGTCGGGATGGTTCATCCTGATCCCGATCTACAACCTGATCCTGATGTTCACCGAAGGGACGCGCGGCCCCAACCGCTTCGGTCCGGACCCGAAGGGCGGGGCGGCCGACGAAAAGGTCTTCGCCTGACTTCAGCTCGGCCGCCCTTAGCGGGTTGATCCGCACGGGAAAATGATCGACCATTGCTGACGCCGCGCCGGAGGTGCGGCGTCAGCAAGGGGGAATCTTACGCCATGGAATTCATGTTCTTGCCGCTCAGGCGCTACGCCGAGTTTTCCGGCCGCTCGCGCCGGATGGAATTCTGGATGTGGGTCGTGTTCCAGTTCCTGATCGTGATCGGTTTCGTGGTGCTGATGATGATCCTCGGCGGCGCGGCCATTCTCGGCGCCGGCAGCAACCCGGGCGCGATGGTGGCCGCCGGCGGCGCGGTGTTGGTGCTCTATCTGCTCTACGCGCTGGTCAGCCTCGCCTTGTTCATCCCCAGCCTGGCGGTGACGATCCGGCGGCTCCACGACACCGATCGCAGCGGCTGGTGGGTGATGCTCTTCTGGGGGCCTTACCTGCTTTCGATCGTGCTCACCTTCGCGTTGGCCGCAGGCAGCTCTGATCCGACCACGCTCGGCGCGGTCAACCTGATCCTCGGCTTGATGATGCTGGTCGGCGGCATCGTACTGCTGGTCTTCCTGTTCCTGGAAGGGACTCGGGGGCCCAACCGCTTCGGCGCCGATCCGAAGG
Source organism: Allosphingosinicella sp. (assembly GCA_035940755.1). Lineage (GTDB taxonomy): Bacteria > Pseudomonadota > Alphaproteobacteria > Sphingomonadales > Sphingomonadaceae > Allosphingosinicella. The sequence continues at coordinate 4,042 of DASZEO010000025.1, forward strand.
GCCGCGACACGGGGCAGGTGTTCGCCTGACGCCGCGCGCGCCGGGCGCGGTTGCGGCCCGCCCGGCGCTCGCCTAGAGACGCCCCGGCTGCCCCTGTGGCGGAATTGGTAGACGCGCTCGACTCAAAATCGAGTTCCGCAAGGAGTGCCCGTTCGAGTCGGGCCAGGGGCACCATTGATCCTCTTCTCAGCGGCTGCCGTTGAGGGCATGGTCCGCGCATGGAGGACGGGTCGCCGATGAGCCAGGCGCAGGAGAAAGCGGAGGAGGAGCCGGAGCCTGCACCCGCGCCCCTCGACGTCGAGATCGAGGGCGCCGCCTATCGCCGCGACCGGCTGCTCGCCGCGCTGACCTTGATGTCGGGGCTTGGCCTCGCGCTCGCGCTGCCCTTCGCGCTTCGCGCCGGCGCCGAATTCTTCCTTCCGGTGACGGCGGCGATGGTGATCGCCATAGCGCTGGTGCCGCTGCTCGAATGGCTCGAGCGGCGGCGGCTTCCTTCGACGCTGGCTGCGTTCGTCTGCCTGCTGCTGTTCATCGCCGTCGCCAACGTCGCCGTGGCCGCGATCGTGCTTCCCGCGACCGAATGGTTCCGGCTGCTGCCCGAGCGGATCGGCCGGCTGCGCGAGACGCTCGCCCCGATCTTCGACATTTATTCCGACTTCGAGCGGTTCATCGACGACGTCGTCAACGAGTTCGGCCGCTCCTCCCCCCAGGCGCCTCAGACCGTCCAGGTCGAGACCCCCAACTCGCTCCTCCAGATCATCGCCACCTCCGCGCCGTTCGCGGCGATCCAGATGTTCTTCGCCCTGCTGGTGATCTTCTTCTTCCTCGCCGGCTGGACCCGAATGCGCAAGCGCACGATCACGGCGCGATCCAGCTTCGGAGGCGCGATGACGACGGCGCGCGTGATCCAGCAGGTCGTCGATGCCACCTCGACCTATCTCGGCACGATCACCATCGTGAACATCGGCCTGGGCCTGCTGGTGGCGTTGATCGTCCACCTGATCGGAATGCCGACGCCGCTGATGTGGGGAGGCATCGCGGCGCTGCTCAACTACATCCCCTATCTCGGCCCGATCGCCGCGGCTTTGCTGCTCGGCCTGGGCGGGCTGATGACGTTCGAGGATCCGTGGTATGCGCTGCTGCCGGCGCTGAGCTTCGTCGGCATCCACCTGCTCGAGGCGAACCTCGTCACGCCGACGCTGGTCGGGCGGCGGCTGACGATCAACCCGCTGCTGATCCTGCTGTCGCTGAGCTTCTGGGCCTGGGTGTGGGGCACCACCGGCGCGCTGCTCGCCGTGCCGCTGCTGATCATCATCCGAACGGTCCTGGAGGCCGCCGGCAAGCCCGACATTGCCGGCTTCCTGTTCGAGGAAGGCACGCTCATTCACGACCATCCCGACGAGCCGCGGCCCGCCTCGGGAAGCTCCTGACCGAAGCCTTCCGGCGGCCGCTCCCGGGGG
>DASZEO010000026.1:0-4867 GCA_035940755.1 Allosphingosinicella sp.
GCACGGATTGACGTCGTCGCCGACGCCCGAGACCCAGGTGCGGGTTGCCTGCGCCATTGCCGGCGCGGTCCAGCCGAGTGCGCCGAGGCACACCGCCGCCGACACCATCGCCTTGCGTTTGCTGATCTTCATCATGTCGAAATTCCCCCTTAGGCCAATAATGATCGGGTGATATTGCTTCCTACCGCGTCAATCCTCGTCCCGCCAGCGCGAATTCACGGATTTTATATTTGCATTCCCATAACCTAACGCCTGCCGGCGCCAGTCACTGCGCCAGAACCACCTCCGCGACATGGCGCCGGCCGCCGGTTCGGGCGAGGTGCACATAGACGCCGATCGTGCTCGCCACATAATGGCGGACGTCGTCGCGGCCGATCTGCGTCCCCGCCTGCAGCGCGAGCAGCACGATCTGCTCGACGGCGCTCTGCGCGCTGTCGGCATGGACCGTCGTGATCGATCCCGGATGCCCGGTATTCACCGCGCGAAGGAAGGCGAAGGCCTCGTTGCCGCGAAGCTCGCCGAGGATGATCCGGTCCGGGCGCATGCGAAGCGAGGCCGCGATCAGGTCGTTGGCGGTGACCCGCGCCTCGCCGAGCTCCCCGCGCACCGCAAGCAGCCCGACAGCGTTGGGGTGGCGCACGTGGACTTCGGGCGTGTCCTCGACCAAGATCAGCCGCTCCTCGGGCGGGATTTCGCGGATCAGCGCGTTGAGGAAGGTGGTCTTGCCGGTCGACGTGCCGCCCGAGATGAGGATGTTCTTGCGCGCCCGCACCGCCGCGGCGAGCATGCCCGAGACGTCGCCCGCCTTCAGCCGCTTCGCCAGCGCCTGGTCGGATCGCGAAGTCTCGAGCGTCTCGCGGCTGCGGGTCGCGGCGAACGCGCCGGCGGAGACGTAATCGTCGAGCGACAGATCGGGCGCGACATGCTTGCGGATCGCCAGCGCCAGCGGCCCGCGAGTGGCCGGCGGCGCCACCACCTGCACCCGCTCGCCGTCCGGCAGCGTTGCCGACAGCAACGGATGCTCCCGGCTGATCCCCTGGTGCGAGATGGCGGCGATCTGCCGCGCCAGCCGCTCGAGCGTCGCCTCGTTGAGCCCCGGCGCGTCGTGCCGCTCGATTCCGCCGCCGGTGGTCTCGACCCACAGCTCGCCCGGCCGGTTGATATAGATGTCGGTGACGTCGGGCCGCGCCAGCATGCCGGCGAGCGGCGCCAGATAGGCGCGCAGATAGACCCGGCCGTCGTCCTTGGCCGCGACGCTCACCGGCCGTTCGCCGCGCGGGTGAAATCGAGGTCGCGAGCCACGAAGATGCTGATGCTCGTGCCCTGCCGCACCCGCATCGTCGGAGTCACCTGGCCCGGCTGGACGACCTGCGGCGTCGCCTGCTGCACGCCGCCGGGAAGCACCACCACCGTATCGCCGCGGCCGATCCCGGCGGCGAGGTTGACGCCGATGTCGAGCACCGACTGAAGGATCGCGCCGGCGAAGCGGGCGAAGAAGTGGCTGTTGACCTGCGCTCTGATGCCGACGCGGCCGAGCCGGTCGCTCGCAGGCGAGCCGATCGCGATCGTGACTCCGTCGGGCCGGATCAGCCGCACCCAGGTGACCAGCGCCCGCCGCTGCCCCTGCGCCACGTCGGAGCGGTATTCGCCGATCAGGCGGCTGCCGCGCGGGATCAGCAGGCGGCTGCCGTCGAACCCGCGGATGTTGCGCGAGACGATCGCTCGGGCGAGGCCGGGGCGGGTGGAATCGAGCGCCGTCTCGAGCACGGCGGGAATCAGCGTCCCCTGCACCACCGTCGTCGAAGGATTGGCGAACCGTCCGGGACGCGCCCGAGCGCCGGAAATCCCGCCCGGGGCTGCGGCGGCCGCCCCCGCGGCACCGGCCTCGCCTTCAGCTCCGCCGGCAGCGGCGCCGGCGCCGAGATCCACCACCAGGGCCGGTTCCGTGGAAGTCCTCGCCGGCGGCGGCGGAGGCGGCGGCGGCGCTTCGGGCGCGGCGCTCGGCATCGGCTGCGGCACGTAGATGATCTGCGGCGGGACGGCGCGCGGAGCCGCGGGCGCCGGCGCGGGAGCCGGAACGGCCGTTGGCGCCTGGATCACCGCCGGCGGCGGCTGCTGCGGCACGTAGAGCGGCGGCGGCGTTCGGGCGCCGGCCGCGTCGCTCGCCTGCACGCGGACGTCAGGCGCCGTCGGCGCGCGCCGCCGCGCGTCGAGGATGACGAACAGGATCACCCCGGCGGCGATCGCGAAGACGAGGATCGCCCAGCCGGGAAGGCCGCTGCCCGGCACGGCGACCACCGGCCTGATGTCGGCCTCGGCCGGGCCGAGCGGGACGGCGCGCGGATCGCCCGGCGGTTCGCGGGTCGCCATCATTGCTGGGCCCGGGGCGCGACCCGCTCGGCGCGGGCCTCGCGATCGTCGATCCGGAACACCAGCCGCCGGACGACCTCGTCGATGACGAACACCTCATCGCGCATCGCGCCGTTGACCAGCGATTCCCGCCCCTGCCCGTCCACCGTGTAGACCGCCGGCAGCGTCCGCTCCGCCGGCCATTCGATATAGGTGTGGACGCCGTCGTCGCTGATCGCGCTCGGCCGAAGCGAGCGCGCGCCGCTCAGCCGGTAGCGGCCCTGCGGCGCGTCGTCCGGGCCGCCTTGCGCCGTCTCCTCCTCGGCGGCGGCGCCCTCCGGGGCCGGGTAGCGGAAGCGGACCGTATAAGCCATGCCGGCATCGGCGCCGTAGATCGGCGACAGCTCGAACAGATAGACGCGCGAATCGGTGACGACGGTCATGTTGGTCGGCGCCGCCTGCAGCGGCTTCACGAACAGGAAGTCGCCGCGACGGTTGGCCGTCACCTGCCACGAGCCGCTGTCGCCGACCGCGACGTTCTCGATCCGCTCGTCGCCGAACTCGAGCGTCACCTGATAGCCCGGCGCTGCCTGCAGAAGCACGACCTGGTCGGGATCATAGTCGACCGTCTGCACCCGCGGGTCCCCCGTTCCCGGCTGCGGCTGGACCTGCGCCGGCAGCGCGCCCGGCGCGAGCGCAAGGGCAAGCGCGGCGGCAAGCAGCGAGCGTCTCAAAGCTCGATCTCCGGCGAGGCGGGCGTCTGCGGCGGTGCGGGCGCGGGCGCGACCTGGGCAGGGGCAGCCCCCGGGGCCGGAGCAGCCGCGCCGGGCGGCTTGGCACCGGCGGCGGCAGGCGGCGGCGTGTCCGGAAGCTGGGGCGGTAGCGCCTCGGCGTCGCGACGGTAGCGAAGCACCTGGAATCCCAATGGGTTCACGAACCGGTCCTCGAGCTGCATCGGCTCGCCCGAATAGCGGTAGCGGATCATTGCCACCCACGCCTGGGGCGGCTCGATGCGCCGGTTGGCGTCGCGGCGAATGGTGTCGAAGCGGACCATCGCAACGTTGCGCGCGACCGATGAGACGCTCTTCACCCGCGTCTCGACGACGGTCGTTCGGGGATAGCGCATCAGCGGGCTTTCCGGGTTCGACGCCTGCATCTGCGCCAGATAGCCGGTGCGCGCCGCCTCCGCCGACCAGAGCGCGACCCGGCGGTAGTTCTGCTGGAGCGCGTCGATGTCGAAGCTTTCCCGGGCGATCACATATTGCACCAGGAAGGACTGGGTGAGCGCGGTGTCGCCCGAGATACGCTGCGCCTCGAGCGGCTGGAGCGCCTGGACGAAGCCGGTGTGGCGGTCGACCAGCAACGTATAGGGCTCGACCGTCTTGAGCGGCAGCAGCACGACCAGGGCGATCGCCTCCAGAACCGCGATCGCCGCGGCGGCGCCGGCGACCCACCAGGCGGTCCGGCGCGAGGCGCGCAGCGCGTCCTGCCGGTCGCTCGCCCAGCTTTCCGCCTCGCGGTAATAAGCGTCGAGCGCCTCGCGGCTGTGCTTGTTCATGGGCGCCGATCCCGGCGGCCGGCGCTGGCGGACGAGCGCGTCTGAGTCCTTCTGAAGCTCTGGCCGAGCGGCACGGCCTGCCGCGGCGGCAGTCCCTGGTCGGCCATGTGGTCGGACCGCGCCCGCGACCGGGCGGCGCCGGCCACGGCCATCGCTGCCTGGCCGGCCTCGCGGCGCTGGGTAGCGGCGACGGCATCGGCGACGACGGCGGCCCGGCGGGTCTCGTCATTCGCGGCGCGGCGCTCGCGCGTCTCGGCGCGGGCGGTGAAGGTCTCGTCGCGGGTGAAGGTGGACCGAAGCGCCGGCGCTATCTGCCACACCGTTGCGAGCCGGAAGCCGCGCGCGACGCGCACGGAGGCGAAGAGCACCGCCGCGAGCATCAGCGTGAAGATGAGGGTGATCGCGAGCAGCTCGACCGCGGCGCCGGGAATCGGCAGCCCCGCCGCGCGCCGCGCCAGCCAGTCGGCAAGCTTCGGCTCGAGCAAGGCGAGCTCGACCGCCATGGCCATGCTCGTACCGAGCGCGCCGATGGCCACTCCGCCCAATACCCTGAGCCAACCTTCGAACAGGCTGCGCGTGCCTTCGAACAGGAGAAAGCCGATGAACAGCGGACCGAGCGCGAGCAGCAGCCCGGCGATCAGCCGCACCGAGCCGAACCCCGCGACGGCGCCGGTGAGATAGAGCGCTCGCCCGCTGCCCAGAGCAAATGCCTCGAACCCGCCGAACGGGTGCGGCTCGACGCGCTCGGCCAGCCGGGCCTGGGGCGTCAGCGATGCTTCGCCGGTCCCGGCGATCGCGAGGTCCACCATCTGCCGGTCCGCGATCTGCAGCCGCGCCGCCAGCGAGCCGCCGTCGATCAGGCCGGCCGGGCGCCCGATTTCGGCCGCGAGCTCGCCCGGCGCCTCGAAGGCGACGTCGTAGAACAGGGTGCGGTAGGCGGGCCAGCCGGTCGCGAGGGCG
>DASZEO010000027.1:0-6028 GCA_035940755.1 Allosphingosinicella sp.
TCCAGGCACGGTTCCAGTTGAGCCCGGCCCATTGCCGCACCGGCTGGTCGGCCGAATACTGAATGTAGGGGACGAGCTCCGCGCGCTCGGCGCTCATCACCGCCTCGAACTCCGCAGCAATGGCGTCCGTCGCCGCCTCCACCTCCGCCAGCCAGGGAAAGTCGCTGCGCTCGTGGAACTCGCGCTCCACCAGGCCCGGGTAATGGAAATGCGTGGGCTCGCTGTGAAAAGGCCGGGTCTTGCGTACGATGTTGCTGGTGAACCGGGTCAGGCGCGAGCGTTCGGAGTCGCTCAGCCTCGCCTCGAAAGCCCCAGCGGCATCCGCCAGCGCAGCCGCCGCCCGCTCTACGTAGGCGCCGTTCACCTGCCTGGCCCGCTCGATGGCCGCGGCGAGATGGGGCGGCACCTCCGCGGGCTGCTGGGCCAAGGCGTAGCCATAGGCCTCACCCGCCTCGTCCATCCGTCCCGCGGCCTCGAGCAGGCTCGCCTTGAACAGGAGGGGGACGAAGCCGAGCGGCTGGATGCGCAGCGCCCCGGAAATCGCCTCGAGCGAGGCGGCGAGGTCGCCCTCGGCGCGGCAGGTCGCGGCGAGCTTGAGCCACGGCTCGATTCGGTCCGGCGCTGCCGCGGTCACCTGGCCGAGCAGCCGGCGGGCGCCGCCGCGGTCGCCGCGCGCCGCAGCGCGGTCCGCCTCCGCTTCGAGGGTCGCGGCCGAGTCGGGAGTCCGCAAATCGGTCATCGCCGCGTCATAATCCGAGTGCGGCGCAAAAGAAAACGGCGGGCCCGAAGGCCCGCCGCCGAGTTGAAGCAGGTGATTGAGCTTAGAAGTCCAGCGTGACGCCGGCGAACACGTACCGGCCCAGAGCGTCGTAGACCTGAGCCCAGGTGTTGCCGTTGCACGGCCCCGCCGGGCAGACCTGGCTGCCGTTGATCGGCGGGTCCCGGTCCAGCACGTTGTTGACGCCGAGGCGGAAGTTGTAGTGGTCGCCCACCCGGAACGTCAGCGCCAGATCGAGGTAGTTGACCGAGCTCAGGTGATCGTTGCCGGGCTGGATATTGTTGCCCTTCAGATCGGGATCGTCGCTGAGGTCATCCACGTCCACCCCGCTGAAGTACCTCCAGCGCGCCGTCAGGCCGTAGCCGTCCGGGTGAGTCCAGGTGACGCGAGCCGTGTGCCGCCACTCGGGAGTGGGCACCAAGCACTGGTTGCCGAAGAACCCGACGCAGTCGAACACCACGTCGAAGCCTTGGTCGGTGATCAGCTCGTCCAGCCAGGTACCCTGGAAGTTCAGGCCGATATTGCCCATGCCACCGATATCCATCGAGTAGCTCATGCCGACATCGATGCCGCGGGTGCTCAACCCACCGATATTCTCCTGAAGATCCCGGATGAAGCCCTGCTGGCTGAGCCACAGGCTGCCGTTGGGCGCACGCTGGATCTTGTTGCAGAAGAACGGATCGCCGCTCTGGATGCAGGACGTGATGATGTTGTCGGCACCGAGCGCCTGGATCGCGTTCTCGACCCGGATGTCGAACCAGTCGACCGTCAAGGCGAAGCGCGGGACGAAGCGCGGCTGGATCACGACGCCGACGGTGTAGGTATCGGCGATTTCCGGATCCAGGTTCACGTTGCCGCCGATCAGGCCGTTATACTGGCTGGCGGGATTGGCGTTGATGTTGCCGAACTGCCCCGCCGTCACGCCGGTGCGGGCGCACTGAGCGAAGGTGTTGCCGTTGACCGTACCAGCAGTCGGATTGTCCACATTGGTGGACGCACCGGCGCAGGGATCCTCGGTGCCGTCCAGCGCCACACGCTGCGGCGAGAACAGCTCCTGGATGTTCGGCGCCCGGACGGCGCGGTTGTAGCCGCCCCGGAACCGGATGTCGCGAACCGGCGCGAAGAAGCCGGCGATCTTGTACGTGTCGGTCGAGAAGCTGCGGTCCTGGACGTTGTAGTCCGAGTAGCGGTAGCCGAGCTCGAGGGAGAGCTCGTGGATGAAGCTCTCTTCGACGATCGGGATACGAGCCTCCGCGAAAGCCTCGCGAACGTCATAGTCGCCCGACACCGGCAGCGTCGCTGCACCCTGGCCGGCACCTTCGCCCGTCTGGAACGAGATGTCAGGCAGGAAGTCGAGGCGCTCCTTGCGATACTCGACGCCCATCGCGACGCCGATCCCGCTCTGCGCCCACGGGGACTGGATCCCGTATTCGCCCAGCGTGCCGGTGATCGATGCGCCGGTGACCGTCTCCTCGTTCACGCCGCGCGCGAGCAGCGGGGTGGCGAGGTAGTTGACGGCGGCAGTGGTGACGCCGCCCAGGGCGAAGATGTCGTAGGGGACGCAGTTCGGGTCGTCGCCGGTCAGCACCGAGCGGCAGACGGGGGCGCCGTTCGGTCCGGTGACCACGTCGAGGGCGCGCCGGAGCCGGGTCACCGAGAAGTCGTTCTCGTAGCTCTCGGCGAAGTTGACCCGGCCGAACATGTAGAAGGCGTCGTACGACCACACGTCGCTGAGGTCGCCGCGCATGCCGCCCACGACCCGGAAGTCGGTGTGCTGCAGATTGTCGCGGCGGCCGCCGCCTTCGACGTTACGACGGCCGGCATAGAGGACCCCGCGGAAATAGGGGTTGCCGTTCTGGTCGATGAACACGTCCGGCACGCCGTCCCCTTCGGGGTTGCCGTTCTCATCGAGCGCACCAGTCAGGTCGACCAGGTTGTCCGGCGAGCAGACGATGGCGCGCTGCTGAGCGGAGAGCAGCGGGTTGTCGCAGTTGATCGTCGTCGTGTTGAAGAAGTTGCCCGACGGCGCGATCTGCGCGGTCGTGCGGTCGTCCATGAACATTAACTCGAGGTAGGGCTGGAGGGCCCGGCTGATTTCATATTCGCCGAAAAAGCCGCCGACATAGCGCTCGTCGGGACGCTGGAAGTAGTTCAGCGGTCCGAAGTTATAGGGGGTGGTGCCGCTAATGAAGGTGCGGTTCGGCCCGATCTGGAACGTGCCGACGTTGGTGAAGAAGGTACCGACGGCCGAAGTGCCGGAACCGCCGCAGGTGAATTCGGACGTTCCGTTCGGCTGCACCGTGTCGTTCGGACGCGCCGTCAGCGAACAGGCGCTGTAGTCGCGCTTGGCCTGAAGCACCGAGTTGATGGTGCGATAGCCGGCATAAGCCGTGATGTGGCCGCGGCCGTCGTCGAAGCCCGCGCCCAGCGCGATGCCGATGTCCCACGATCCGCCGTCGGTGGCGGTGCCCCGCGGGTAGCCGAAGCCGCGAGCGTTGAGAGCGGCCTGCACGGACTCACGAGTATCGTTGTTGTGGGTGTAGAAGCTGTACTGGCTGTCGACCCGGACGCCTTCGAAGTCGGTGTCCATGATGAAGTTGACGACGCCCGCGACGGCGTCGGCGCCGTACACGGACGAGGCACCGCCGGTCAGCACGTCGACCCGCTCGATCATGAAGGCGGGGATGGCGTTGATGTCGGCGGCCGAGCTGGTGACGTCGCCCGGCAGCAGGCGCCGGCCGTTGACGAGGACGAGGGTGCGAACATCGCCGAGCCCGCGAAGGTCGAGAGTCGCGGTACCGGTCGAGGCGTTGGAGATGTTGCCGCCCTGGGCCGCGAAGGCCTGCGGCAGCGAGTTGATGAGATCCTCGGTGCGGGTCGTGCCGGTCAGCCGGACTTCCTGGCTGTTCACGACGGTGACGGGGCTGGTCGACGTGAGCTGCGGCTGAGGAATGCGCGAGCCGGTGACGATGATCGAGCTGTCGTCGTCGCCAGTGGCGGACTGGGGCGGGGCGCCTTCGACCGGGCCGGTCGACGGCGGCTCATTGGTGTCCTCCGCGTCCTGCGCGTAAGCCGGCGCGGCAATGCTGACTGCGCCACAAAAAATCGTGGTGGCGAGCAGATTGCCCACAAAGCGAGTCTTATTCCTCATGATCGTCCCCTTAGAGTGGCCGCAGCCAAGATTGTCGCCAGCGTGAGCCGGCGAAGCGCACCCTGTTTACGGGATGAAAGGAAAGTGACGCAATTCCCCGCCAGAGCGGAGCACCCCATTTTCGCTGTGCGTGGCATATTTGCCACAATGGAGGCTGGGCGCACAGGCTTGCGGTTTGACTCGGCGCCCCTCAATATCGGCGCGGCAACAAGATGGTGGGGTTCAATGGTCCGGTACAAGTTTTTCATCGGCGCGGTGGCGGCGCTCTGCGCTGCGGGCGCATTGGCTCAGGAGCGAGCCGCGCCGCAGCAGCGGCCCGAAGCGTTCGAGGCGCTGATCCGCTGCCGCGCGATCACCAACGACGCTGCACGTCTGCAATGTTTCGACAATGCTTCGACCGCCCTCGAGCAGGCCGCCGAGCGCCGCGACCTGGTCTTGGTCGATCGGCAACAGGTGCGCGAGAGCCGGCGCCGGCTGTTCGGCCTGCCCATTCCGGGCCTGGGGAACCTGTTCGGCGGCGGCGGCGACAATGACCGCGATGAGATTACCTCGATCGACAGCACGGTCGCGTCGGCCGAGCAGACCGGAATGGGCCGGTGGATCGTCCGCCTCGCCGACGGCAGCATCTGGGTCCAGACCGACGACGTTCCGCTGGCGGGGCGGCCGCGCGCCGGGCAGCCGGTTCACGTCGAGCGCGGAGCGCTGGGCAGCTACCGGATGAGGGTCAACCGCCAGCCGGCCGTCAGGGTCCGGCGCCAGCTCTGACGCCGGCCGCCTGCGGCATCGCTCCGGCGACCTGCTGAGGATCGATCCGGGCGCCGTCCCAGACCAGGCTCCAGTGGAGATGCGGCCCGGTGGCGCGGCCGGTGGCCCCGACGGCGCCGATCGGCTGCCCCTGCCGCACCGCCTGCCCCTCGCGCACGGACACGCGCGACAGGTGGAGGAAGGCGCTGCTCAACCCCATGCCATGATCGATGATGACGAGGTTACCCTCCAGGCTGAAGGAAGGCGGCGGCGCCAGCGTGACGACGCCGTCCGCCGGCGCCACGACGACGGCCCCGGCTCCGGCCGCCACGTCGGTGCCGCTATGATAAGCTGCCGGCACGCCGCCGCGATAGATGCGCTGCGAGCCGAACAGGCCGCTCAGCCGGCCGCGCACGGGCCAGATGAAGCGTTGCGCCCAGCCGCCCGTTGCTGAACCCCGGGCCCGCGCAGCGGCGATCCTGGCGAGCTCGGCCTCGCGCAGCCGCTGATATTCCGGCGTCGGCCCGCCGCTGGGCCGGGCGATGCCCAGTCGCTCGATCCGCCACGGCCGCCGGGCGACGTTCAGGACCCGGAGCGTGCTGGTGCCGTCGGCGCGGCGGGCGGTCAGAGTCGCGCTCGCCGGCGCGTCGCGGTCGAAGCCGAGCAGGAAGCGGCCGTCCGGCGCGAGCGGGACCGGTCTCCCGTCCATGCTGAGCGAGACCGTTCCGGGCGGCGCCGTGCCGCGCACCAGGGCGCCCTGCTCGATCGGCCCGCTGAGGCCGAGCGCCGGCTCCTGCGCCGCCAGCGGCGAGGCGAGAAGCGCGACCACCGCCCAAAGCACGCGAACGCCGGCCATCAGCCGATCACCCGCACCGCCGAGCGCTCGGCCTCGGTCAGCAGCGGGTTCCACACGTCGAAGATGAGGATGGCGCGAGGGGCATCGCTGTCGTTCCAGGCTTCGTGCTCGATCGTATCGTCGAAGGCCCAGGCGGTCCCGACCTGCCATTGGCGGCTCTCCGCCCCGACGCGAAACCCGCAGCCTTCCGGCACGATCAGCGGGAGGTGGACCGTCGTTCGGACGTTGTTCGATCCGGTATGGGGCGGGATTCGGGTGCGCGGCTCGAGAATCGAGAACATCGCCGTCGGCCCCTTGCCGGGAAGGTCGAGCAGCGGCACCGCCTCGAGCGCCGCGGCGGTCGCGGGGCAGCGGGCGCAATTCACGTCGTTCTTGACGCCGTCCTCCCAAAGGAACCAGGCGCTCCAACGCCGCGAATGGTTGAGCTCAGCCCATTGATTCACCGGCTGGCTCGCCTCGAAGGCGACATACGGTCGAAAGGCCGAATCCCGCTCCTCGA
>DASZEO010000028.1:0-2305 GCA_035940755.1 Allosphingosinicella sp.
GCTGAAGCGGCGATGAAAGCCGATCCGCACCTCGCCAACGGGCTCAACGTCTCGGGCGGCAAGATCCGGCACCGCGCGGTGGCGGATGCGCTCGGCCTGCCGTTCGAGGCGGCGGCCTGAGCCGAGGGAACAAAGTCGGAACACCGCCGTTGAACGCGGCATGACGGACACAGCCAATCCCAAAGAGCAGCCGACCGGCAACGCCGCCAAGGATCCCGACGAGTGGGTGACCGGCGACGAGGCGATGACCGGCGCGCAGGCTTCCTATCTGAAGACGCTTAGCGAGGAGGCGGGCGAGGATTTCGACCCGAACCTCAGCAAGGCGGAAGCGTCGAAAAAGATCGACGCGCTCCAGGAGAAGACCGGGCGCGGCATCGACCATTAGGGCCGCGGCCCGAGCGGGCACGCACGTCTTCGACGCGGGAATCCCGATCTAAGGCGTCGGCGCCCCCTGCCCCGGCACAGAGGCCGGCTGCCCTTCTCCGGACGACGGCGGCGGCGCCTGCATCGCTCGCTGCTGCTGGAGCATTTGCAGCCGCTCCTCGATCATCTGGCGGTATTGGGCGTCGGGCGGCGCCTGGGCGATCAGCTCGCGCCAGATCCGCTCCGCTTCCTCGAGCTGCCCGCCCTGCGCCAGCGCCAGGCCGTAGAAATAGCGGGGGCCGGGATGGTCCGGCGCGATTTCGGCCGCGCGCTGGAAGGCAAGCTGGGCGGCCGGGGTCATCATGCCGTCATTGTGGATGACGAGCGCGTTGCCGAGGCCGACCCACAGGTCCGGGTCGCGCGGATGCTCGCGGACCGCGCTTTGCAGCACCTGGGCGCCGCTCTGGGTGTCGCCGCGGCGCTGGAAGCCCTCGGCGATGGTAAGCCAGGTCGAGGCGTTGTCGAATTGCCCGAGCATCCTGCCGCGGGTGGCGGCGAACTCGCTTTCCGGGCGCTGCTCGCGGGCCGGCGGCGGCTTGGGGCTGCCGGCGAGGCCCGGCCGTCCCTGCCAGGCGTAGCCGGCCAGCGCGACCAGTAAAGCCGCGCCAAGGAACTGGAGCGCGGCCTTGTCGTGGCGCACGAAGCGCCAAAGCCCCGCGCCCACCGCGAGCGCCAGCGCGAGCATGATCGCCCAGCCGGTCACGCCTTCCTCCCGCGGCGGCGGAAGCGGTTGCGGGCGAGCCACAGGCCAGCGAGCACGAGCAGGACCGGTGCGGCCCACAGCGGCCACGTGACGGGCTCAAGCGGCGGATCGTAGGAGACCCACGCGCCGTAGCGTGAAATCAGCCACTGGCGGATCTGCTCGGGCGTCTCCCCGGACTGGATGCGCTGGCGGATCATTGCGCGCATGTCGCCGGCCATCTCGGCGTTGCTGTCGGCGATCGCCTGCCCCTGGCAGACGAGGCAGCGGATCGTCTCCATCAGCGCCTTGGCCTGCCGTTCCTGCGCCGGGTCGGGCAGCTGAGTGTCGGCATATTCGGCCGGCGGCATCAGCGAATCCGCCAGCGCCGGAGCGGCCGCGGCGAGGAGGAGCGCGGCGATGAGCGCCCTCATCGGGCGGCCTCGTAAGCCGCGAGGATCGCCGGGATGTCCTGATCCATGATCGCGCCGATATGCTGGTGGCGGATGATGCCGCGGCCGTCGACGATGAAGGTCTCCGGCACGCCCGCCGATCCCAGGGCGAGCTGGACGCGGCGGTCGTTGTCGGCGCCGATCGCACGGAACGGGTCGCCGTAGGAAGCGAGGAAGCCGGCCAGGTCCTGCGGCCGGTCGCGCACGGCGATCCCGTCGACCGGGACGCCGCGGCGAGCGAGTTCGGCGAGCTGCGGGGCTTCGGCCCGACACGGGATGCACCAGCTGGCGAAGATGTTGACCAGCCGCGGCCGGCCGCCGCGCATGTCCGCGCTCGCCAGGCCCGGCCGGCCCTCGATAGCTGGCGGCAGCTCGAAGTCCGGCACCGGCTGGCCGATCAGGTGCGACTGGATCACGCGGTCCGTCGGCGCGTACAGACCCGCGGCAACCACGGCCAGGAAAACGGCGAACACGATCAGCGGCGCCCAGAGGATCAGGCGCCTCATGCCAGTGCCTCCTCGAGCCTCGTGGAGCGCCGCGCGCGCCGGACGCGGCCGATGAGGGCGAGGAAGCCGCCGAACGCCACCATTGCGCCGCCGAGCCAGATCAACGTGACGGCCGGCTTCCACCAAAGCCGCAGCTGCCAGCGGCCCTGATCGTCGGCGTTGCCGATCGCGATGTAGAGCTGACCATCGAGCACGGTGGCGATGTCCGCCTCGCTCGTCGGCGTCGGCGGGGAGCTGAACATCCG
>DASZEO010000029.1:0-9134 GCA_035940755.1 Allosphingosinicella sp.
TCAATCCACCTTCGGCAGCGTCTCGAACTGGTGGAAGGGCGGCGGGCTCGACAGCGTCCATTCGAGCGTCGTCGCGCCCTCGCCCCAGTAATTGTCGGGCGCCTTGCGGCCCGCGGCCAGCGACCAGAACAGGTTGATGAAGAAGCAGGCCATGCCGCTCGCCACCAGGATGAAGCCGTATGAGGCGACCTCGTTCCACTGCGAGAAAGCGTCGGTATAGTCCGGCACCCGGCGCTGCATCCCCTGCATGCCCAGAAAGTGCATCGGGAAGAACAGGATGTTGACGCCGATGAAGAACAGCCAGAAGTGCAGCTGCCCGAGGAACTCGTTGTACATCTTCCCGGAAATCTTCCCGAACCAGTAATACCAGCCCGCGAACAGGGAGAAGACGGCGCCGAGGCTCAGCACGTAGTGGAAGTGGGCGACCACGTAGTAGGTGTCGTGGAAGACCGTATCGACGCCCGCATTGGCGAGGACGACGCCGGTGACGCCGCCGACGGTGAACATGAAGATGAAGCCGAGCGCCCACATCATCGGCGTCTGGAAGGTGATCGATCCGCCCCACATGGTCGCGATCCAGCTGAAGATCTTGATGCCGGTCGGCACCGCGATCACCATCGTCGCCGCGGTGAAGTACATCTTCGTGTTCACGTCCATGCCGACGGTGAACATGTGGTGCGCCCACACGACGAAGCCGATCACGCCGATCGAGACCATTGCGTAGGCCATGCCCAAATAGCCGAAGACAGGCTTGCGGCTGAACGTCGCCACCACCTGGCTGATCATGCCGAAGCCGGGCAGGATCATGATGTAGACCTCGGGGTGGCCGAAGAACCAGAAGAGGTGCTGGTAGAGGACCGGGTCGCCGCCGCCGGCCGCGTCAAAGAAGTGGGTGCCGAAATTGCGATCGGTCAGCAGCATCGTGATCGCGCCCGCCAGCACCGGCAGCGCCAGCAGCAGCAGGAAGACCGTGACCAGGATCGACCAGACGAACAGAGGCATCTTGTGCAGCGTCATGCCCGGCGCACGCATGTTGAAGATGGTCGTGATGAAGTTGATCGCGCCCAGGATCGATGAGGCGCCGGCCAGGTGGAGCGAGAAGATCGCCATGTCCACGGCGGGCCCCGAGGAGCCGCTGGTCGAGAGCGGCGCGTAGACCGTCCAGCCGACGCCCGCGCCGTTGCCCGTCCCGCCGGGCACCAGCGTGGAGCCGAGCAGCAGCAGGAAGGCGGGAGGAAGCAGCCAGAAGCTGATATTGTTCATGCGCGGGAACGCCATGTCCGGGGCGCCGATCATCAGCGGCACGAACCAATTGCCGAAGCCGCCGATCATCGCCGGCATGACCATGAAGAAGACCATGATCAGGCCGTGGGCGGTGATCAGCACGTTCCACAGGTGAAGGCCTTCATCGAAGGTCGTCGCGCCGCCGATCCGCGCCCAGGCCTCCAGGTGCTGGATGCCAGGCTCCGCCAGCTCCCAGCGCATCAGCCCCGAGATCGCGCCGCCGATGATCCCCGCGATGATCGCAAAGAGCAGATAGAGCGTGCCGATGTCCTTATGGTTGGTCGACATGAACCAGCGGGCGAAGAAGCCCGGCTTGTGGTCCGCGTCGTGATGGGCGTCGTGGGCCCGGTCGGCTTCGAAGTGGACGGCGTTTGCGGTGGTGTCGGTCATTGGAAAGGCCGCCTCAATTGGTCGGGGTGCTGGCGCGCGGCAGGACCGGCGCCGTCGTGTTGCTCTGAACGGTGTTGGTCGGCGCCGGCGTCGACGCGGTCGGCGAACCGGCGGTCACCGGGGCCGGCGCTCCCGCGGCCGCCGGGGCGGGAGCCGCGGCCGGCTGGGCCCCAGGCATGTGCCCGCCCTTTGAGGCGACCCAGGCGGCGAAGCGCTCGCGCGGCACCACTTCGACGGTAATCGGCATGTAGCCGTGGCGGGCGCCGCAAAGCTCGTAGCAGACCCCGTAATAGAGGCCGGGCCGGTCGGCCCTGAACCAGGTTTCGTTGAGCCGCCCGGGCACGGCGTCGATCTTGGTCCAAAAGGCGGGCACGCCCCAGGCGTGGATGACGTCGTTCGACGTAACGATCATCTTCACGGTCGCTCCGGCCGGCACCACCATCCGCTCGTCGACGGCGAGCTGGCGCGGCTCGCCGCGCGCATGCGCCTGGTCCTCGGCCAGCATGTTCGAGACCAGCTCGATGCCGTGGTCGGGATATTCGTAGGTCCAGTACCATTGGTTGCCGATCGCCTTGACGGTGATCTCGGCGCGCGGCGGCGAATATTGGTGAGACAGCAGCCGGATCGACGGCACCGCGATCACCACCAGGATCAGCACCGGCACCAGCGTCCAGGCGATCTCGAGCACGGTATTGTGGGTGTTGCGCGACGGCGTCGGGTTGCGAGCGCGCCGGTAGCGAATGATCACCCACCCCAGAAGGATCAGTACGAACAGCGAGATGATCGTGATCGCTGGCATCAGCAGCCAGTTGTGGAACCAGGCGGCCTCCCGGCCGATCGGCGTGAACTGCTCCTGCAGCGAGGGCTCGTGCCCTGGCTGGCCGACGCCGAGCTCAGGGCGGGCCGTGCTCTGGAAGGCCGGGTTGGCGGCGTTGGCGACGGTGGCGTCGCTCGGTTCTTCCTGCGGACCGTTGGCGACGCTGGCGGCGCTCGCCTCCTGCGGCTGGGCCGGACGCGCCTGGGACTGGGCGCTGACCGCGTCGGACGGCGGCGCCGAAGGCTGCGCCGCCGGGGCGGCAGCCGGCGCGGACGCGGCGGGCGCCGGCGCGGCCGCCTGCGCGTTCGCAGCGGCGGGCGCCATGCCGATCGCTGCGGCAACGGCGAGAAGCTTGAGGAGAGTCTTCATCTAAACCCCTTGGACCCGCTCGGGCGGAGCGGTGGATTCGGTCGCCGGGAGGCGCAACGCGGCGCCTTATAGAAAGGCTCCCCCGGTCCCTCAAGCGTGTTGCGCCCCCTGCCGAAGCTTGATGCGGCCCGGCCCCTTGCCTATCAGGCGAACCGCAATTGCCCATGCTGGAAAGAGCGATGACCGACGAGGAAGTCCTGGCCGAATTCCGAGCCGCCGGCGCTCTGCTCGAGGGCCATTTCATCCTCTCGTCGGGCCTGCACAGCTCGCGCTACCTGCAATGCGCCCGGGTGCTGATGGACCCGGCGCGGGCGTCGCGGCTTGCCGAGGCTTTGGCGGCGAGAATTCCGGCGGCTCTGCGGGCCGAGATCGGGATCGTCGTCTCGCCGGCGATGGGCGGCGTCATCATCGGTCATGAGACGGGCCGCGCCCTCGGCGTCGAAGCCATCTTCGTGGAACGCCCGACCGGCCGCTTCGAGCTTCGCCGCGGCTTCGCGCTGGCGCCGGGGCAGAAGGTCCTGCTGGTCGAGGATGTCGTGACGACCGGCCTGTCCTCCCGCGAGGCGATGGCCGCGGTCGGCGAAGCAGGCGGCGAGGTGATCGCCGCCGCCGCCCTGGTCGACCGCTCCGCCGGTGCTGCCGCTCTGGGCGTCCCCTTCTTCCCGCTGATCCGTCTCGACGTGCCGGCTTATGCCGCCGATGCCCTGCCACCCGATCTGGCGGCCCTGCCTGCCGAAAAGCCGGGGAGCCGGAAGGCAGCGTGAGCGCCCACCTGCGCCTCGGCGTCAATATCGACCATGTCGCGACGATCCGGAACGCGCGCGGCGGCGCCCATCCCGATCCGGTCCGCGCCGCCTTCGACGCGGCCGACGCCGGGGCCGACGGCATCACCGCCCACCTGCGCGAGGACCGGCGCCACATTACGGACGGCGACATCGATAGGCTGATCGAGCGCTTGACCATCCCGCTCAACCTGGAAATGGCGGCGACCGAGGAGATGCTCGACATCGCGCTCCGGCACCGTCCGCATGCCGCCTGCATCGTCCCCGAGAAGCGCGAGGAGCGGACCACCGAAGGCGGCCTAGACGCCGCCGGGCAGCACAACCACCTCGCTTATTACGTGGAGAGCCTTCGCGGCGCGAACATCCGGGTCAGCCTGTTCATCGAACCCGATCCGCGCCAGGTCGAGGCGGCAATCCGGCTCGGCGCGCCGGTGGTCGAGTTCCACACCGGCCGCTACGCCCATCTCGACGGCGAAGCGCGCGCGGCCGAGCTGCGGCGAATCGCCGACGCCGCCGCCCTCGCGGCCAGGAACGGCATCGAGCCTCACGCCGGCCACGGCCTCACCTTCGACAATGTCGCCGCCGTCGCCGCCATTCCCCAGCTCGCCGAACTCAACATCGGCCATTTCCTGGTCGGCGAGGCGATCTTCACCGGCTTCGCCGCCAGCGTCCGCCGCATGCGCGAGCTGATGGACGAGGCCAGAGGTGCCTAGTTCCTCCCCGGGACGGGGAGGGGGACCAGGCGAAGCCTGGTGGAGGGGGCCCTGCGCCCGCCCCAGGATGAGCAGGTGCGGACTGCCCCCGGCAGTCCGCATCCGCCCCTTCGGCGCGGAAACCTGCTCATGATCATCGGGCTCGGCTCGGACCTGTGCAACATCGAGCGCATCCAAAACTCGCTGGACCGCTTCGGCGAGCGCTTCGTTCGGCGCGTCTTCACCGAGGCGGAGCGCGCGAAGGCGGAGCGGCGCCCCTTCACCCGCGCCGGCACCTACGCCAAGCGCTTCGCCGCCAAGGAGGCCTTCTCGAAGGCCGTGGGGACGGGCTTCCGGCGCGGCGTGTTCATGCGCGACATCGGCGTCGTCAACCTGCCGGGCGGCCAGCCCACCCTCCAGCTCACCGGGGGTGCGAGGCAGAGGCTTGACGCGCTTGTCCCGGCGGGCCACGCCGCCCACATTCACCTGACGATGACCGACGACCACCCCTTCGCGCTTGCCGTCGTCCTCATCACCGCCGTGCCCGAGGAGCGTTAGATTTTGAACGACAGCGACCGCGCCATGGCGGCCGATCCTCCTTCGGACAGCGCCTACGAGCCCGTCGAAGCGGCCCCGCCGGCTGCCGCGCCGGCGAAGCAGGGCACCGACTGGTGGGGCGAGATCAAGGCGATCTTCTGGCTGATCCTCGCCGTCCTCGCCTTCCACAGCTTCATCGCCAAGCCCTTCTACATCCCTTCCGAATCCATGATGCCCGGCCTGCTCAAGGGCGACCGGCTGGTGGTCAGCAAATATCCCTACGGCTGGTCGTGGGTCTCGCCCTCCTTCCACATCTTACCGCGGTCCCAGGGGCGCCTGTGGGGCCGGATGCCGGAGCGCGGCGACGTCGTCATCGTCACCCCGCCGGGGCAAAGCTCGGACTATATCAAGCGAGTCATCGGCCTTCCCGGCGACACGATCGAGCTGATCGAGGGCAATGTCTATCTCAACCGGCAGATGCTGCGGCATGAAATCCGGCCTCCGCTCTCGCTGCCGGTGGATCAGAATCTCGAGTGCAGCAATAAGGGCCCGCGCGGGGAAGAGACCGGCTTTCCCGACCGACGCGTACGGCAGGCTGACGGGCAGTTCGTTTGCGTCCTGCCGATCGTCCGGGAATACCTTCCGAGCGGCCGCTATTACGACATCGTCGATGACGGCCCATCCAACGTCGATAACTTCCCGCTCATCAGGATTCCGCCTAACCATGTGTTTCTGATGGGCGACAATCGGGATCACAGCGCCGACAGCCGCGTCGCGATCGAGGCGCAGGGGCTCGGCGGGCCCGTGCCCTGGGAGAATGTCGGCGGCCGCGCCGAGTTCATCACTTTCTCGCTCGACGGCAGCTCGAGCTATTTCAACCCGATCAGCTGGTTCACCGCGCTCCGCGGCGGCCGCGCCGGAACTTCGCTCCGGCCGGCCCAGGCGCAGCCGCAGCCCCAGCCCCAGCCGCCTCAGCCGGGCCGACGGTGAGCGACGAGGAGCCCCATGTCGAGGAAGCGGGACCGGCGGAGTTCCGCGACCCGCTGATCCGGGGCGAGCTCAAGCGGGCCAGCGTGTGGTTCGGGCTCGGCCTGCTGATCCTCGGCATCATCTTCCTCGCCCAGCCGCTGCTGCTCATCTTTGGCGGAATCGTCTTCGCCTCGATGCTCGACGGCGGCGCGCGCCTGCTCCACCGGGTGCTGCCGATCGGCCGCGGGTGGCGGCTTCTGATCGTGGCTGTCGCGGCCCTGGGATTCCTGGTCGGCACGGTCTGGCTGGCGGGGGTGCAGCTCGTCGCCCAGGCCGCCGCGCTGCGCGACACGGTGGCGCTCCAGATCAATCGGGTCGTCGCTTTGGCCGGCACGTACGGCCTGGGCACCGAGCAGGTGCAGCCGCAGCAGCTTCTCGAGCAGCTGATGGGATCGGTCGGCCTGCTCACCTCGGCCGTCACCACCGCCATCGGCGGCATCACCAGCATGGTCATGATCATCGTCATCGGCCTGTTCGTCGCGGTCGAGCCGCGCATCTACGAGCGCGGCGTCGCGTGGATGCTGCCCCTGAGCGGGCGCGGCCGTTTCTACCGCACCTCGGAGCGGATGGGCTTCACGCTCCGGCGGCTGATGGCGGGGAGGCTGGTCGGCATGGCCGTCGAGGGCGTCGGCACCTGGCTGCTGCTGCTGATCGGCGGCGTTCCGATGGCGGCCCTGCTCGGGCTCCTCACCGGCATCCTCGCCTTCCTGCCCAATATCGGCGCCATCGTCTCCGGCCTGCTGATCGTCCTGGTGGGCTTCAGCGCCGGCGTCGAGACGGGTCTTTGGGCGATCGCGGTCTACCTGATCGTCCAGATCGTCGACGGCTATCTGATCGTCCCCTACGTCGCCCGCCGCACCGTCGACCTCGCGCCCGCTCTGGTGCTTGGAGCGCAGGTCATCTTCGGCGCCCTGTTCGGGATCCTCGGCCTCGCGCTGGCCGATCCGATCGTCGCGATGCTCAAGGCGGCGCTCGAGCAGAAGTCCGAGGACGACGATTCCGGCAACGCCGCTAGCGCCGCGGCGCTAGCGCCCGCCGCCCGGCGCGGGCTCCCGGCCTGACGGCGCGCCTTCGCGGCCCGACGGCGGCGCTCCCTCGCCGGGGCCTTCCGGTCCTCCGGGTCCCCCCGGGCCGCCCTGCATCTGCTGCATCTGCTGCATCTGCTGCATTTGAAGCATCTGCGCCATGCCCGGCGCCACGTCGACCACCTCGATGTCGAAGGCGAGCGTCTCGTCGGCCCTGAACGGCGCGGTCGGCGGAACCTGGCCGCGATAGCCGAGGCTCGGCGGGATCCAGAAGCGGTAGCGAGCGCCCTTGCGCATCAGCTTGAGGCCCTCCGCGAAGCCGGGAATGAAGCCGTCGGTGGTGGTCTCGACCGGCTGCTGGCCGAGCGTATTGGCGAACACCTCGCCATTCTCGCGCCGCCCGATGAAGTGGATCCTGAGCGCGTCGGCGGCGGTGACCAGCGGCCCCTCGCCTTCCTCGATCACCTGGTACTGAAGCCCGGAGGCGGTCGTGATCCGCTGCAGCGCGCGAGTCCCGTACCAGGCGAGAGCCACGGCCGCGAGCACCAGCACGGCAAGGCCGATCCACAGCTTCAGCACGGATCCGCGGGTCAGCGGACGGAGCGGCACGGCGGTAACCGACATCGGGAGGTCCCTGAAACGACGAAGGGCGGCGATCTGTATCGCCGCCCGCCGGTGATGCCAAGCTGAAGCTTGCCGCCTTAGCGGACTCCGTCGCGCTCCGCGCGCTTGCGCTCGAGCTTACGGGCCCGACGGATCGCCGCGGCGCGCTCGCGGGCGCGCTTCTCGGACGGCTTCTCGTAATGACGGCGCAGCTTCATCTCGCGGTACACGCCCTCGCGCTGCAGCTTCTTCTTGAGCGCGCGCAGCGCCTGGTCGACATTGTTGTCGCGAACGATGATCTGCATAAAGGCTCGCCACTCTTCCTTTTTAAAAGGCCGTTGAAGTGCAAAGCGGCCGGTTGCCGGCCGCCCCTCAAGAAAACGTTCATAGCAAAAAATAGGTGCGCCGCGAAGCACTTCCCCGCAGCGTCGAGCCGCGCCCTAGCAGCCGCCGCCGGGGCTTGCAAGCGCCGCGCCGCGCGGATCGTTGCGCAGCCGTCAATTCTGTGGTGATCTGAACGCGGGGAGGAACTGCCATGCGTGCCTTGCTTAAGGGAGCGGCCGCTGCCGCCTGCGTCATCGCCGCCGCTGCCGCCGTCCCGGCGTCGGCGCAAACCGGCAACCAGCGCCTCGACCGCCGCTGGGACCGCTGCGCCAACGAGAGCGGCCAGTTCACGTTGCGCCAGGCGATCCGCGCCTGCTCGCGCCTCATCCGCACCCGAAGCCTCAGCGCCGAGGACCGCAGCATCGCCTATTACGACCGCGGCAACCACCGCTTCGACCAGGGCGACTATCAGGCCGCCATAGCCGATTTCGACGCCGCCATCGCCCAGCATTCCGCCAACGCCTGGGCCCATACGAACCGCGGCAACGCCTATGTCGAGCTCGGCCAGTACGACCGCGCCTTGGCCGACCTCACCGAGGCAATCCGTCTCGACCCACTTGACGGCGGCGGCTACGACGCCCGCTCGAGCTACTATTCGCGCGTCGGCGACTTCGCGAATGCCGTCGCCGATTCCCGCGAAGCCACTCGCCTGGCGCCCGACAATGCGGATTACCTCAACAGCCTGTGCTGGCACCTGGCCCAGGCGAACACCGACCTCGACGAGGCCCGGCGTGCCTGCGACCGCTCGCTCGAGATCCGGCTCGACGCGGCGACGCTCGACAGCCGGGGATTCGTCGCGCTTCGCCAGGGGCGCAACCAGGACGCGTGGAACGACTACAACGCCGCCTTTCAGGCGGATTCCACCCTGGCGAGCGCGCTTTACGGCCGCGGCCTGGCCGCGCTCCGCCTCGGCCGAACCGAGGAGGGGCGCGCCGACCTGGATGCCGCGGCCCACTTGGACGCCGAGATCGCCGCCACCTACGCCGGGGTCGGGCTCACGCCCTGAGCGTCAGCCGCGCGACGCGCGCCGGCGGCTCGATCCCATCGGCTTGACCGCCGAGGCATAGCGCCCGCGCTGGCCGCCGCCGCCGCCGCGGTGGTGCCGCCGCTCCTCGTGGCGCGGCACCAGCCGCTCCTCGAAGCTGACGACGTTGCTGCGCGTCGACTTGATCCGCGACGCCTCGGCCAGGAAGTTCGCCGGCAGCGGCGCCACGTCGATCTT
>DASZEO010000030.1:0-3404 GCA_035940755.1 Allosphingosinicella sp.
CGCCGAGGCGATGGCCGAAGCGATGCGCCGCCTCATCGGCGAGCTGCAGCGATCCGCCCTCGGCGCGCGCCGCCTCGTCTTCGCCTGCGAACGCGTCGACGGCGGCGAGCAGACCGTCGTCATCGGCACCGCCCGCGCCACACGCGACGGCGCCCACCTGCTGCGCCTACTGAGTGCGAACATTGAGACCATTGACCCCGGCTTCGGCATCGAGCGGATCCGACTCACCGCCGCGCGGGTCGAGCCGCTCGGCCCGGAGGCGATCGAGGGCGCGCTCGCTGGAGAAAGGCCGGCGCCTGACCTGGTGCCGCTGGTCGACCGCCTCGCCGGCCGCCTCGGTGCGCGGCGCCTCTACCGCCTTGGGGCGGTCGAAAGCGACGTGCCGGAACGCAGCGTCCGCCGCATCGAACCGCTCGCCCGCCCCGCCGCCTGGCCGAGCTGGCCGCGCCCCGTGCGCCTGCTCTCGCCGCCGGAGCGGGTCGGAGGCGTGGTCGCCTTGCTGCCGGACCAGCCGCCGCGGCGCTTCACCTGGCGCGGACGGTCCTATCGCGTCCGCCAGGCCGACGGGCCGGAGCGGCTCTACGGCGAATGGTGGAAGCACGCGCGCGAGGCCGAGGCGGTGCGCGATTACTTCCAGGTCGAGGACGAGGCCGGCCAGCGGTTCTGGCTCTATCGCCGCGGCGACGGCGTGAACCCAAGCACCGGCGACCTCAGCTGGTATTTGCACGGGCTGTTCGGATGAGCGGCTCAACCGCGGGCGTCGATTGCCTGGAGACCTCCGGCGGCAGCATATCCCAGGATGGCTTGATCGGCGGTCATCAGCGGGCACCCCAATCTTCTCGCCGTGGCTATGATGATCCGATCGCCGGGATCGCCTCGAATGCCTTGCAATTCTCCTGCGTCGATCGCGATCGCCTCGTCGACGGGAAGGAGCCGCAGTCCAGGCGACCCGAAGGCGATCCTGCTCCACTCCCGAAGCGGCTGATCCAAGGCGATCCTCCGTCTGCGGATCAGCGTGGCGATTTCCCAAAGCGATATCGCGCTGACGCCGGCCGCATTTCGATCGACGGCTTCATCCATGGCCTGGATAGCGCGCTTGCCGAGCCGCTCGTCTTGCCGCGCCCGCCACAACAAGACGTTGGTGTCGAGCAATATCATTGCTTCGAATACAGCTCCGCCGGATTATTGGCGTCCCAGACCTGTTCCCAATCGGGGTCGGCAGGTTCGCTGGGATCGAAATCCGGTGCGTACGTCACCGTGCCCTTCAGCGCGCCGAACAGCGTCTTGGCCCGCGAGTCCTCGGTCACCGGCTTCACCTCCGCGACCGGCTTGCCGCGCTTGGTGATCGTGACGCTCTCGCCGCTGCGCTGGACCTCGTCGAGGATGCGCAGGCAGTGCGCCTTGAACTCGGCCGCCCCGATCATCTTGCCCATCGCCGCGCCTCCTGAAGTGGTCACTTCATATAGTCACTTTGCCGCTGTCGGGCAATGGAGACGGCAAAGACGAATGTTGGTCTCAGGCGTCCATCTTGTCCACTTTGCCCTTTCAACTTCCTCCGGCCGAACGTGACGGCCATGTACGCCGAGCTCCAGGTCACCAGCCATTTCAGCTTCCTTCGCGGCGCCTCGTCCTGCGAGGAACTGTTTGCCGCCGCCGCCAATCTCGGCATCGGCGCGCTCGGCATCGTCGACCGCAACAGCGTCGCCGGCATCGTCCGCGCCTGGGACGCGGCGCGGACCACCGGCGTCCGTCTCGTCGCCGGCTGCCGCGTCGACCTCGTCTCGGGCGACAGCCTGCTCCTCTACCCGCAGGACCGCGCCGGCTGGTCGCGGCTGACTCGCCTGCTCACGGCCGGCCGGCCGCAGCAGCCGGTCGACGGCAAATGGCTCGGCAAGAGCGAATGCCGGCTCGACTGGGACGATGTCGCGCAGTGGAGCGACGGGTTGGTTGCCGCCCTCGTCACCGGCGACGCCCCCGACGCCAGCGCCTTGCATCGCCTGCGCGACCTGTTCGGCGACCGCGCTTATGCGGCCATCTCTTACCGCCGCCGCCCGGGCGACGCGGCCCGGATCGAGGCGCTGGCGGGGGCGGCGCGAGCGGCGCGGGTGACTGCGCTCGCCACCGGCGACGTCCTCTTCCACTCGCCCGACCGGCGCCTCTTGCAGGACGTCGTCACGGCCATCCGCCACAACGTCACCATCGACGAACTGGGCTTCCGCCGCGAGCGGCATGCCGACCGCCATCTCAAGGGCGCGGCCGAGATGAAGCGGCTGTTCGCGCGCTGGCCCGAGATGATAGAGGCCGGGCTCGAGATCGCCGATCGCTGCCGCTTCGACCTGGGCCAGCTGCGCTACCAATATCCGAGCGAAGCGCCTGAGGGCGTCGCGCCGCAGGCGCTGCTCGATCGGCGGGTGCGCGAGGCGGCGCTGCGGCGCTTTCCCGACGGGCTGCCGGAGGAATATGAGGCGCAGCTCGGCCATGAGCTGAAGCTGATCGACCAGCTCGGCTACGCCCCTTATTTCCTCACCGTCGACTCGATCGTCGCCCACGCCCGCGGCGAAGGGATCCTCTGCCAGGGGCGCGGCTCGGCGGCCAATTCGGTGGTCTGCTTCCTGCTCGGCATCACCTCGATCGACCCGATCAGGCACAAGCTTCTGTTCGAGCGCTTCGTGTCGAGCGAGCGCGACGAGCCGCCCGACATCGACGTCGATTTCGAGCATGAGCGGCGCGAGGAGGTGATCCAGTGGATCTACCGCCATTACGGCTACGACCGCGCTGCCCTGACGGCGGTGGTGACGCGCTACCGCACCCGAGGCGCGGTGCGCGACGTCGGCAAGGCGCTGGGCCTGCCCGAGGATCTGACCGGAGCGTTGGCCGGTCAGGTCTGGGGCTGGTCGAACGAAGGCGTCGCCGAACGCCACGTCGAGGAGCTGGGCCTGGACTTCACCGATCCGCGGCTGGCGCTGACGCTCGATCTCGCCCGACAGCTGATCGGAACGCCGCGTCATCTCTCCCAGCATCCGGGCGGCTTCGTGCTCACCCAGGAACGGCTCGACGATCTCGTCCCGATCGCCCCGGCGACGATGGAAGACCGCCGCGTCATCGAATGGGACAAGGACGACATCGCGCTTTTGAGCTTCATGAAGGTCGACATATTGGGCCTCGGCATGCTCGGCTGCATGCGCCGCGCATTCGATCTGCTCGACGAGCATAAGGGCCTGCGGCTCGGCCTCGCCTCGGACGAGCTTCAGACCGACGATCCGGCCGTCTACGCGATGATCCAGAAGGCCGACACGATCGGCACCTTCCAGATCGAAAGCCGCGCCCAGATGTCGATGCTGCCGCGGCTGCGCCCGAAGGAATTTTACGACATCGTCATCCAGGTGGCGATCGTCCGCCCGGGA
>DASZEO010000031.1:0-3002 GCA_035940755.1 Allosphingosinicella sp.
AAGATGAGCGCGGGGCGCTTCGAAGGGCTGCTCAAGGCGATCGTCGGCTTCGAGCTGTCGGTCGAGGCGCTTCGCGGCACGCGCAAGCTAGGCCAGCACAAAGCGGAGGCTGAGCGAAGGGGCGCCGTGGAAGGCCTCGCGCCGCACCACCCGCTCATGGCGGCGCTGATGCGGGAGGCGGCGCGGTGAACCGGCTGGCCATCTTCGACTGCGACGGCACGCTGGTCGACAGCCAGCATAATATCTGCCTAGCGATGGAGAGCTGCTTCGCGGCCGCCGGACTGGCGCCGCCGCCGCGCGAGCGCACCCGCGCCGTGGTGGGCCTGAGCCTCACCGAGGCCATGCGAGCGATGCTGCCGGAGCATGACCCTGAATTCCATGCCGAGCTGGCCGAGGCCTATAAGCGCGCCTTCCAGGGAATGCGGGCGCGCGGCCTCGCGGAGGAGCCGCTCTACGAAGGCGTGGCTGAGCTGATCGATCGCCTGGAGACGGAGGGGTGGCTGCTCGGGATTGCCACGGGCAAGTCCGACCGCGGTCTTGCGCTCTGCCTCGATTGCCACGGCCTCGCCCAGCGCTTCTGCACGCTCCAGACCGCGGACCGCCACCCTTCCAAGCCGCACCCGTCGATGATCGAGCAGGCCATGGCGGATGCCGGCGCGGCCCCGGAGACGACGCTCATGATCGGCGACACCAGCTACGACATGGCGATGGCGCGGGCGGCTCGGGCGACGGCGATCGGCGTCGGCTGGGGCTATCACGACGCTGCCGCGTTGAGAGAGGCAGGCGCGCATTTCCTCGCCGATCATCCGCTCGACATCCTCGAATTCGCGAAGGCTTCGGCATGACCCCTGACGACCCGGACACGCTGTGGCGCAATCGGTTCATCCTCATCAACCTGGTGCGGATCGGCGGTACGATCATCGTCCTGCTCGCCTTGGCCCTATGGCAGACCGACACGTTCGTCGAAGGCGGGACGCCGCTCGGTTTTCCGATCGCGCTGGCGGGGCTGGTGGTGAGCTTCCGGGGGCCCAAGTGGCTGGCGCGGCGGTGGCGAGAGCCGCCCGCTTCGTGAGGCGCTTCTACAAGGAAGCGGCGGCCGTGGGCGGGGAAGTGCGCCTCGACGATCGGCCGGTCAGGACGCCGGCGCGCAACGCGCTGGTGGTTCCGAGCGAGCGGCTGGCGGCGGCGATTGCCGAGGAATGGGCGGCGCAGGGGGAGCGGATCGATCCCCGCGCCATGCCGCTCACCGGCCTGGCCAACGCCGCGATCGACCGAGTCGCTCCGGGCAAGGAAGCCTTCGCCCGCGGCCTTGCCGCTTACGCCGAAAGCGACCTCCTCTGTTACCGGGCCGATGCGCCGCGGCCGCTGGTCGATCGGCAAAAGGCGCTGTGGGACCCTATTCTGCTGTGGGCGCGGCGGCGCTTCGACGTGGACTTCACCGTGGCCGAAGGCGTGATCCACCGTCCCCAGCCCCGGGCGACGGTCGAGCGCCTGGCGCACGCCGTCCACACCCGCTCGCCCTGGGAGCTCGCCGCCTTCTCGCCGCTGGTGACGATCTCGGGCTCGCTGGTGATGACGCTCGCGCTGGCCGAGCAGGCCCTCTCGCTCGAAGAAGCCTGGGCGGCGGCCGTGCTCGACGAGCGTTGGCAGGCGGAACAATGGGGCGAGGATGCCGAAGCGGCCAGGGCGCTCGCGGCGCGGCGAAGCGAGTTCGACGCCGCCTGCCTGTTCCTCTCCTTGCTCTAGACGCCCGCCGGCGCGTCCGCCGGTGCCGCGGCTCGGGCCCTGGGGAGGAACCAGGCGATGATCACTCCGGCGGCGGACAAAGCGAGCGCATCCGCGATGAACAGATAGAGGAAATGCGGCCAGTCATGGTGCCAGTAGATCGGCTCGCCAAGGTGAGTGAAGGCGCTGGCGGCGACGGCGATGATCACCGCCACCCGGGCGCGCGATCCGAAATCGGGAACCCGCCGGTCGATGCCGATCAGGGCCGCTCCGATCAGCAGAGCGACGAGGAAGTTCAGCACCAGCCCCTTGATCAGCGAGGGCAGATCCGTCGCGGCATAGCCGCGGATGTTGTAATGGATGGTGGCGATCGGCCCGCGCGAGAACATGTTGGTCTGCGCGGGCGTGTCCACGCCGGGGACGGAATAGGTGCCGGTCTTCGGCAAATTAGCTGCCAGCGACTGCTGGACCGCCGCGGCCTGCGCATCGTCGATGCCGGCTACGGAAAGGCGGGCGAGCGGCGTGTTGAAGAAGATGAAGCCGATGAAGAACATCGCGATCGTCGCGACGAGCGCGCCGATGATCACCCGTGCCATGCCGTGTCCTCCCTGCTGGACGGGTGCACCGTAGCTGAACTTGAAGCGGGCGCGAAGCCTCCTCAGCCGATCAGCTGGCGGACGAAATCGTGGAGGAAGACGCGCCGGGTGGCCTTCAGGCGCTCGGCCTTGAGGATGTTGTGGGCGAGCTCGCGGCACTTTTCGGCGTCGTTGTTGATCAGCACATAATCATATTCGGCCCAGTGGCTGATCTCGGCCGCGGCACGCTCCATCCGCCGGCCGATCACTTCGTCGCTGTCGGTGCCGCGCGCGCGCAGCCGCCGCTCGAGCTCCGGCATGGACGGGGGGAGTATGAACACCCGAACGATGTCGGGGTCGACCTGCTTGAGCTGCTGGGTTCCTTGCCAGTCGATGTCGAGGAGGACGTCGCGGCCGGATTCGATGGTCTTCACCACCTCGCGCTTGAGCGTGCCGTAGCGGTGGCCGAAGACGTGCGCCCATTCGAGGAACTCGCCGGCCGCCACCATCTCGTCGAACCGGGCGTCGGTGACGAAATGATAGTCGGCCCCGTCATGCTCCCCGTTGCGGATCGGTCGCGTGGTCGCGGACACCGACATAGCAATGCCGTCGTCGCCGGCGAGCAGCATCCGCGCGATCGTCGATTTGCCGGCGCCGCTCGGGCTGGACAGGACGTAGAGCAGTCCCCGTCGCTGGAAGGCG
>DASZEO010000032.1:0-7053 GCA_035940755.1 Allosphingosinicella sp.
GTCTGGTTGGCGAGCTGCACCGCTTCGCCGACCAGCTGGGCGGCCCGGAACATCGAACTGGGCTCCGCGATGGTGCGGGCGAGCTTGCCTTCCTCGTCGGCCGGCAGCCCTTCGCGCAGCAGGCTGATGATCGTCTGGGTCGTCGAGAGGTTGCCCGCCGAGGCGGCGAAGATGCAGCGGTCCGGCGCGTCGATGAGGCAATGAAGCTTGCGGTAGGTGGAAACGTCGTCGACGCCGGCATTGGTGCGGGTGTCGGCGATCATGATCAGCCCGGCGTCGAGCAGCATGCCAAGGCAGTATGTCATCCGCCCCCTCAGTTCTGCGATTGCGCCTGGGCCTGGCGCCGAAGCTCGCTCACCCGAACCTCTACCGACAGTTCCTCGGCCCCGCCACCCGATCGTGCGCCCGCGACCGGCGCGGCGTCGCGATAATCGAGCCCGCAGGCGATCCGGACGTAGGCGTCGTCGGTGCAGATGCCGTTGACCGGATCGAAGGCCGTCCAGCCCAGATCCTCGATCCAGGCTTCGGCCCAGGCGTGCCCGGCTTCCTGGACGAGCTTGCC
Organism: Allosphingosinicella sp.; assembly: GCA_035940755.1. Taxonomy (GTDB): domain Bacteria; phylum Pseudomonadota; class Alphaproteobacteria; order Sphingomonadales; family Sphingomonadaceae; genus Allosphingosinicella. The sequence goes on from DASZEO010000032.1 coordinate 563, forward strand.
GTCGCGCCGGAACAGGTGCCCGGACACGTAGCGCGCGGGAAGGCCTGCGGCGCGGGCGGCGGCGATGAAGATGTGGGTGAAATCCTGGCAGACGCCGTGGCCGGCGGCGAGCGCCTGCTCGGCAGCCGTCTCGACGCCGGTGGCGCCGGTGTCGAAGCGCAGCTGTTCGTGAAGGGTCCACGCAAGCCGGTGCAGCCGGTCGAGCGTCGATCCGGCGCCGCCCGCCACCGACGCGCCCAGCTCCGCCACCGCCGGGCCGGCCGCGGTCAGCGGCGTGGGCCGGGTGAAGACCAGCGGCGGCAAATCGTGCGGCAGGCCCTGGACGATGCCGGCTTTGTCCTCGGTCAGGATGCGTCCGGCCACCGTCACCGACAGGCCGGTGACGGGCTTGTCGATGTAGAGCATGTGGATGACGTTGCCGTAGCCGTCGCGCCCGGCGCGCAGCCTGGCGTCGCAGTCGACGTCGACGCGCCAGTCGAGCACCGCCTGGCCGGCGAAGTTTGGCGGGGTGACGCGCAGCAGCTGAACGATACGCCGCACCGCCTGCGAGTAACGATAAGCGGTCGTGTGGCGGACGGACAGGCGCATCAGCCGAACCTGAACTGGGCGGCGATGGCGGAGTCCAGCTCGGCATTGTCGCGGACGTAGGCGTGCAGCCATTCGTGAAGGCCGCCTTGGAACACCGTCTCGATCGACAGGTCCTGGATTCGTGTGAGGCGGCGCCGGGCCGCGCGGTCGGCGGCCCCCTGGCGGCCCGAGCGGCCGGCGAACGCGGAAAGCAAAGTCACGGTCTCCTCGGCGGAAGCGGCGAGCGATCGCGGCATTTCGCGCCGGAAGATCAGGAGGTCGGCGACCAGCCACGGCTGGAGCGGCCCCCGGTAGATGTGGCGATAGGCGCGCCGGGCCGAGACGATCTGGAGCAAGGTCGACCATTGGTCGCGGTCGAGCGCGCCGCCGACCTGCTGGCCCGGCGGCAGCAGCAGATAATATTTGACGTCGAGCAGACGGGCGGTGCTGTCGCCGCGCTCGATCGCCGAGCCGAGGCGAAGGAACCAGCTGCCCTCGCTGCGCAGCATCCGCGCGAGCGCCCCTTCGAAGCCGCGAATCTCCGCCTTCAGGTCCTCCACCAGGTTGAGCGTCGACTGGATGGCGCCGGGTCGGGCGCGGTCGCGGATCAGGAGCCAGGCGCGGTTGATCGCCTCCCATACCTCCACGGTAAGGGCGGTGCGGGCGGCGCGCGCATTGTCGCGCGCCGCCGCCAGGCACGAGCGGACCGAGCTGCCATTCTCCTCGCCGATGGTGAGGTAGCGGCGGGCGGCGCGGGCGCTGAACGCATCGCCGCCCAGCCGGGCGCCCCCGGGGATTCCCACGACGCTCAGCGCGCTTCGCCAGGCCTGCTCGCCATGGGCGTGGTGGCCGAGGGAATCGAGCCGGATCGTCGCCTCCACCAGCCGGCAGGTGAATTCGGCCCGCTCCATGTAGCGGCCGATCCAGTAGAGGTGGGCGGCGGTGCGCGACAGCATGTCAGGGGGATCCCGCGCCGGCGTCGGCGGCGAGGACGAAGCTGTCCTTGGTGCCGCCGCCCTGGCTCGAATTGACGACCAGCGAGCCTTCCCGAAGCGCCACGCGGGTGAGGCCGCCCGGGACGATGCTGAGGCCATTGGCGCCCGTCAGAACGAACGGACGGAAATCGACGTGGCGCGGCACCAGGCCATCGTCCGTGAAGGTCGGCACAGTCGACAGCGACAGCGTCGGCTGAGCGATGTAGCGCTGCGGCTCGGCCTTCAGCACGTCGCGAAAGTCCTCGATCTCCGCCCTGGTGGCGGTCGGGCCGACCAGCATGCCGTAGCCGCCCGAGCCGTCGACCAGCTTCACCACCAGCGTGTCGAGATGGTCGAGCACGTAGCTGAGCGCTTCGGGCTCGCGGCAACGCCAGGTCTCGACGTTCGGGAGCTTCGGCGCCTCGCCGGTATAATAAAGGACGATCTCGGGCATGTAGCTGTAGATCGCCTTGTCGTCGGCGATGCCGGTGCCGGGCGCGTTCACCAGCGCCACGTTGCCGGCGAGATAGGCGGCGAGCAGGCCGGGCACGCCGACCAGCGATTCCGGGTTGAAAACGAGCGGGTCGAGAAAGGCGTCGTCGATGCGCCGGTAGATGACGTCGACCCGCCTCGGGCCATGGATCGTGCGCACCCAGACGATGTCGTCGTCCACCACCAGGTCGGTGCCTTCGACGAGGTCTATGCCCATCGTGTCGGCGAGGAAGCTGTGCTCGTAGTAGGCCGAGTTGAACGGCCCGGGCGTAAGGAGGACGCAATTGGGCTCGTGCGCGGCGCCAGGCGCCACCGAATAAAGGGTGTCGCGAAGCATTTCCGGGTAGGAATCGACCGGCCGGACCGGCAGGATTCCGAACAGCTCCGGGCAGAGCCGAAGCATCGCCTCGCGGTTTTCGAGCATGTACGAGACGCCCGACGGCGTCCGCGCGTTGTCCTCGAGCACCCAGAATTCGTCCGGGCCGGTGCGCACCAGGTCGATGCCGCAAATATGGGCGTAGATGCCGTGCGGCGGCCGGGCGCCTGCGCAGGGAATGCAGAATTGCGCGTTGCCGAGCACGATGTCGGCGGGAATGGCGCCGTCGGCGAGGATCCGGCGCTCGCCATAGATGTCGTCGATGAAGGCGTTGATCGCCCGCACCCGCTGCTCGAGCCCCGCCGACAGCCGCTCCCATTCGCCGGCCGTGAACACGCGAGGGACAATATCAAAGGGAATGATCCGCTCCGCGGCTTCATCATCGCCATAGACGGCAAACGTGATGCCGAGGCTTTGGAAGGCGGCTTCGGCGGTCTGCTGCCGGCGCTGAAGCTCCGCCGTCGGCGTCTGCAGGAGCCACCGCGCCAGCGGCTCGAGCGCCGGCCGTGCAGACCTGCCGCGGCTGACGCCCCAAAGCTCGTCGAACGCGTTGCGGCGTGCCATCATTCCTCATCGCCGCGGCCACCCAGGGCCCACGGAAAACTTATCATGCACTAATATCGGCGGTGGGAAACCGGCAAAAGAAAACCGGCGCCCGCAAGGGGGCGCCGGCTCCTCGCGTCGCGTTTGTAGGTTCAGGCGACCTTCTGCGCCTCGACCTCTTCGGGCTCGCGAAGCACGTAGCCGCGGCCCCAGACGGTCTCGATATAATTGTCGCCGCCGCAGGCCAGCGACAGCTTCTTGCGAAGCTTGCAGATGAAGACGTCGATGATCTTGAGCTCGGGTTCGTCCATCCCGCCATAGAGGTGGTTCAGGAACATTTCCTTGGTGAGCGTCGTCCCCTTGCGGAGCGACAACAGCTCGAGCATCGCATATTCCTTGCCGGTGAGGTGCACCCGGGCGCCGTCGACCTCCACGGTCTTGGCGTCGAGGTTCACGGCCAGCTTGCCGGTCTTGATCACCGACTGCGAATGGCCTTTGGAGCGGCGGACGATGGCGTGGATCCGCGCCACCAGCTCGTCGCGGTGGAACGGCTTGGTGACATAATCGTCCGCGCCGAAGCCCAGTGCGCGGACCTTGGAATCGAGCTCGCTGATGCCGGTGAGGATCAGCACCGGAGTGCCGACCTTGGCGGTGCGCAGCTTCTTGAGCACGTCGTAGCCATGCATGTCCGGAAGATTGAGGTCCAGACAGATGATGTCGTAATCGTAGAGCTTGCCCAGGTCCAAGCCCTCTTCGCCCAGGTCCGTCGTATAGACGTTGAAGCCTTCGTTCGTGAGCATCAGCTCGATCGCCTTGGCGGTCGTCGGCTCGTCTTCGATCAGCAGCACGCGCATGAAATCTGCCCTCCTGTCGGGGACACGACGCGACCGCACCTGCCCCTTCGACTTTCATTAACGTTTACAGGTGTGAACGCAAAAGGTTAATTTCCTCTTAATCGGCTGGAATCGTTGAGATTCCGCGATCGTTGCGCGAGCGCCACAGTCGTGGCAGGCGCTAGGTGGTGGACCGGGTGCAGGATCGGGTGCTCTTCATCGACGGCGAAGCGATCGTGCTCGACAAGCCGGCGGGGCTGGCCGTGCACGCCGGCCCGGCCACCAGCGAGAGCCTCGAGGATCATCTCGGGGAGCTGCGTTTCGGCTTCCAGCGCACGCCGTTGCCGGCTCACCGGCTCGACCGCGACACTTCGGGCTGCCTGCTGCTCGCGCGCAATCCCAAGGCGCACAAGCGCTTCACCCAGGCGTTTGAGGAAGGGCGGGTGGAGAAGACCTATCTGGCGGTGCTGGACGGCGTGCCGGAGCAGACGGAAGGCATTATCGACCTGGCGCTGAACAAAGTCTCGAGCCCCGAGCGCGGGTGGAGAATGGTGGTGGACGCCGGCGGCAAGGCCGCCGTCACGCACTGGCGCCTCGTGACGGCGAAGGAGGGACGCTCGCTTGTTCTGTTTCGCCCGCAGACCGGCCGCACGCATCAGATCCGAATCCATGCCGCCGCCGGCCTTGAGCTGCCGATCGCGGGCGACGCCATCTACGGAAACGGTCAAGGCCCGATGCTCCTCCACGCGCTGTCGCTGAAGGTGCCGCGCGAGACCAAGCCGCCGATCGAGGCGCACGCGCCGCTGCCGCCGGCCTTCGGCGCTGCCGGATTTGACGATGCCGGACTTTGAGCTTCCCGAAGAGGCGCTGGAAGAGGCGTTCCTGGCCGCGAGCGGCCCGGGCGGGCAGAACGTCAACAAGGTCGCGACGGCCTGCCAGTTGCGCTGCGACGTGTTCAGGCTCGGCCTGGCTCCCGACGTTTATGCGCGGCTGAAGGCGCTGGCGGGCAGCAGGATGACCTCGGCCGGTGCCATCGTGATCACGGCGCGCAGGCACCGCACCCAGGAGGCGAACCGGGCCGAAGCGCGGGCGAGGCTGGCGGAACTGATCGCCCGTGCCCATGTGAAGCCCGCCAAGCGGGTGAAGACGAAGCCGAGCCGGGCCGCCAAGGCGAAGCGGGTCGAGGCGAAGAAGCAGCGCTCCGCCGTCAAGGAAGGGCGCGGCAGGGTGAAGGTGGACTAGATGTACGACTTCAGGATCGAAGCCGCGGACAAAGGGCAGCTCTATCGCGAGCTGACGCAGGCGTCCGAGGCGCTCACCGCCGGCGAGACCGACCCGATCGCCAACATGGCCAATATCGCCGCGCTGCTCTGGGAGGCGCTGCCGGAGCTCAACTGGGCCGGCTTCTACCGCAACGTCGAAGGCGAGCTGGTGCTCGGGCCGTTCCAGGGGCGCCCGGCGTGCATCCGAATCCCGTTCGGCAAGGGCGTGTGCGGGACCGCAGCGGCGACGCTCGAGCCGCAATGCGTTGCCGACGTGCTCGCCTTTCCCGGCCACATCGCCTGCGACGCCGCCTCGCGATCGGAGCTGGTCGTGCCGATCCTCGCCGATGGGGAGCTGGTGGCGGTGCTCGATCTCGACAGTCCCCGTCCCGGCCGCTTCGACGAGGAGGACGTCGCCGGCTGTCTCGCATTGGCACAGAGGCTGGGATCGCGGCTCGGCGCCGTGGCAAAGGCGCCGCTCGCGCGTTAGGACCTCTCAATGCCGCCCCTGGCGCGCCGCGCACGGGGCGAGGCTGTGCACAGGGGACCCGGCATGAGCAAGCTTGCCCTTTATATTCTCGCGGCGAGCGCCGCTTTCATTCCGGCCGCGGCGTCGGCGCAAATGCATCACCCCGGCGGCACCGCCGTCACCGTCCGCCACGGCGGACCCGGCATGGGTATGGGCCATCACGGCCGCTTCATGCATCCGGGCCCGAACTTCCGGCACCACCGCCTGCACCGCGGCTTCGTCATCAACCCCTTCTGGTTCGGGCCGCAATTCCACATCCAAAACTGGCAGATGTACGGCTTCGCGCCGCCGCCGTCGGGGCACCGCTGGGTCCGCTATTATGACGACGCCTATCTGATCGACCGCGAGGGCCGGGTGCGCGACGAGCGCTACGGCCTGGACTGGGATCAATATGGCGAGCGCTGGGACATGGACGACGGCATCCCCGCTTATTACGGCCGCGGCGATTACCGGCCCGACGACGAGGATTACGGCTGGGTCGAGCGCCATGGCGGGGGCGGTGAGGATTGGGATTATGGCGATGCGGGCGCCGGCTACGGGCCCCCGCCCGAGTGCGGGCGGGCACCGGTTCCGTGCGGCGGCGGGGGCGGCTATGGCGCCGGCTACGGCTATGGCGGGGGCTACGGCTATTACGGTTACGGCGTCGCTTATCCGATCATCATCGAGACCACCGTCACGACCGGCGCGGCCAGCTATGTCGAGGAGGTGACCGAGGAGGTGGTCGAGGTGCGCAGTCGCGCGCGCCGCGCCCGCCCGCGGCCGCATTGCAACTGCCCGCCGCCGCGTCGGCCGCCGCCGGGGGAGCGCGGCTAGAGCCTAGCTCAGGCGGTCCAGCGCTTCCGCGGACATCGCGCCGGGGACGATCATCAGCGGGCAGGGCAGGCTTCCCGCCACCGTTCCGGCGAAGTGGCTGAT
>DASZEO010000033.1:0-1725 GCA_035940755.1 Allosphingosinicella sp.
CCGCAATTCGGCCGGTCCTCGCCTTATCCTTCCGACGTGGCGAAGGGCATCCAGGCGCCGATCCTGCACGTCAACGGCGACGATCCCGAAGCGGTGACCTTCGCCTGCAAGCTCGCGATCGAGTACCGCCAGCGGTTCAACCGCGACATCGTCATCGACATGTGGTGCTACCGCCGCTTCGGCCACAACGAGGGCGACGAGCCGAGCTTCACCCAGCCGCTCATGTACGCGAAGATCCGCGAGCACCCGCCGGTGTCGGCGCTCTACGCCGGGCGGCTGGAGCAGGAGCAGGTGATCGAGCCCGGCTGGGCGGAGCGCGAGATCGCCGGCTTCACGGCTTTGCTCGAAGGCGAGTTCGAAGCCGCCCAATCCTACCTTCCGAACAAGGCGGACTGGTTCGAAGGCGCCTGGTCGGGTCTCGGCAAGCCCAAGACCGCCATCACCGAACGGCGCAACGTCTCGACCGGCGTTCCCGAAGAGGTCGTGCGCGAGATCGGCGCCGTGCTCTCCACGGTCCCGGGCGACGTCACCGTCCACAAGACGCTCCAGCGGGTCATCGACGCGCGGCGCGAGATGTTCGAAAGCGGCCAGGGCTTCGACTGGGCGACGGCCGAGGCGCTCGCGTTCGGGACGCTGCTGCGCGAAGGGCATCCGGTCCGCCTTTCCGGCCAGGACAGCGGCCGCGGCACGTTCAGCCAGCGCCATTCCGTCTGGGTCGACCAGAAAGACGGCCGCAAATATATCCCGCTCTGCCAGATCGGGCCGGCGCGGTTCGAGGTACGCGACAGCCCGCTGTCGGAATTCGGCGTCCTCGGCTTCGAATATGGCTGGTCGCTCGCCGACCCGCAGACCCTGGTCTTGTGGGAGGCGCAGTTCGGCGACTTCGCCAACGGCGCGCAGGTGATCATCGACCAGTTCATCTCGGCCGGCGAGGCGAAGTGGCTGCGCGCGTCAGGGCTCGTGATGCTATTGCCGCACGGTTACGAGGGGCAGGGGCCCGAGCACAGCTCGGCGCGGCCGGAGCGCTACCTGCAGCTGTGCGCCGAGGACAATATGCAGGTCGCGAACTGCACGACGCCGGCCAATTATTTCCACATCCTCAGGCGCCAGATGCACCGCGACTTCAGGAAGCCGCTCGTGATCATGACGCCCAAGTCGCTGCTTCGCCACAAGCAGGCGGTTTCCAGCCTCGCCGAGTTCAGCGGCGACAGCCACTTCCGGCGGATACTTTCCGACCCGGGCGGGCCGCGGGACGAGGACGTGCGGCGGCTGGTCCTGTGCACCGGCAAGCTCGCCTACGAGCTCATCGAGGCGCGCGACAAGGCCGGTCTCGGCAACGTCTCGATCGTTCGGATCGAGCAGCTCTATCCGTTTCCGGGCGAGGCTCTGCTCGCGCGCCTGAAGCGCATGACGAACCTCGAGGAGGTGGTCTGGGCGCAGGAGGAGCCCCAGAACCAGGGCTATTGGGCGCATGTCGAGCCGCGCATCGAGCGGCGCCTCGCCGAAGCCGGGCTGAAGCCGAAGCGGCCCGTTTATGCCGGCCGGGTCGCCGCCGCCTCGCCGGCGACCGGGCTTGCCAAGCGCCACGCGGCGGAGCAGTCGGCGCTGATCGCCGAAGCGCTCGGCGCGGGGGCCTCCGCCCCGGCGCAGCGCCAGGCCAGCTGAAGGGAGTAGAATGGCGACCGAAGTCAAGGTTCCGACGCTCGGCGAGTCGATCACCGAGGC
>DASZEO010000034.1:0-14048 GCA_035940755.1 Allosphingosinicella sp.
AGCCTTTGCGAGACGTGCTGGGAGCTCGTGCCGGCCAAGATCATCGGCCAGGAAGGCCGCGTCTACTACCAGAAACGCTGCCCCGATCACGGCGTCACCAAGACGCTGATCGAGGAGGATGCCGATTACTGGCTCGGCATCCGCCGCTGGATCAAGCCCGGCGACCGGCCGCTCTACAATGCCAGCCGCACCGAGCGCGGCTGCCCCTGGGACTGCGGCCTGTGCCCGGACCACGAACAGCATAGCTGCCTCGCGATCGTCGAGATCAACGATGCCTGCAACCTGACCTGCGCGGTCTGCTTCGCCGACAGCGCCGTGGGGAAGGGCGGTCACCGGCCGCTCGCAGAGGTGGAGGCGATGCTCGACGCGGTGGTCCGCGCGGAGGGGGAGCCCGACCTGGTCCAGCTTTCCGGCGGCGAGCCCACCATCCATCCGCAATTCTGGGAGATCGTCGCCGCCGCCCGCGCCCGGCCGATCCGCCACATCATGGTCAACACGAACGGGGTCCGGATCGCCCAGGAGGAGGGCTTCGCCGAGCGGCTGAAGGCGGTCGGCCCCGGCTTCGAGGTCTACCTGCAGTTCGATTCGCTGAACGACGACCACCTGATGGAGCTTCGCGGTGCGCATCTTGCCCGCATCCGTCAGCGGGCGCTGGAGCGGCTCGAGGCCGCGGGAGTCTCCACCACCCTGGTCTGCGCGGTCCGCGCGGGGGTCAACGACGACGAGTGCGCGGCGATTGTCGACCATGCGCTCGGCTGGTCCTGCGTGCGCGGCGTGGTGTTCCAGCCGGTTCAGGACGCCGGACGCAATGTCGGCTTCGATCCGTCGCTTCACCGGGCGACGCTTTCCGGGCTCAGGCGCCGCATCGCCGAAGGCGGCGTGTTCGAGGCCTCCGACCTCGTCCCGCTGCCGTGCAACCCCGACCAGATCTGCATCGGCTACGGCGTCCGTTCCGGCTCCTCCGTGGTGCCGGTCACGCGCCTCATGAGCCGCGAGGACATCGTCGCCGCCGCGCCCAACACGATCAGCTTCGAGCGCGACCCGGCGCTCAAGGCTCGGGTGTTCGATCTGCTTTCGCTTTCGACCGTCGAGGCGAACGGCGAATCCCGGCTCGCCAGCCTGTTCTGCTGCCTTCCGGGCATCGAGGCCCCGGCGAGCCTCGCCTACAAGGACACGTTCAAGGTCGCGATCATCCAGTTCCTGGACCGCTACAATTTCGACATCGGCGCGGTGAAGCGCAGCTGCATCCACTTCGCGACGCCCGACGGGCGGCTGATACCGTTCGACACCTATAACAGCTTCTACCGGCCGGGGGCGCCGGGCGCGGCGAAGCTGCGTGAAAAAGGGGGAGTTCCGGCATGAGCAACGGCAACAATGCGGGGAACATCATCGCCGGTGTCTTCCTGATCCTGTTCGGGCTGTGCATCACCCTGCTCGGCGGCGGCTGCACGATCCTGATGATGTCGGAAATGGGGACGGTGATGACCTCGTCCGAGCTGCCGTTCCTGCTGGTGTCGCTGGTGATCCTGGGCGGCGGGCTCGCCTTGCTGTGGGTCGGCTTCAAGCTGGTCACCGGCGGCTTCCAGCGCTGAGCCGGACGAACCGCCTTTCATGAACCTTCCGGCGCTCTACGAGCGGGTCATCTTCTGGATCGGCGACGGCACCGGCGCGTCCGACACCTTGCTCCACGTCCATGCTGGCCTGGCGGTGCTTTTCCTCGCCCGGATCGTCACTCGCCGTTCGCTGGCGACGCCGGTGCCGTTCCTGGTGGTGTGCGCCGCCGAGTTCGGCAACGAGCTGATGGATTATCTCGGCTATGGCAGCTGGCGCTGGCACGACACGCTGACCGACATCGTCAACACCCTGTTCTGGCCGCTGGTGCTGATGATCGGCTTGCGCCTGCGCCGGGCCCGGGACAGCCGCCCCGACTCCGCGCGGGCCGAGGCGGCTGGCGCCTAGGCTTTCGCGGCGAAGACGTGGGCGGACATTTGGGCCTCGGCGCCTCCCGAGGCGATCAGCCGCTCCAGCGCCGCGGCGGCGGCGTCGGTGGCTTCGTCGAGGCGGGAGGCATCGCGCTCCTCGATCTCGTTGCGCAGCGGGCTGCCGTGGCACAGGCCGATCGCCGCATCGCGCGCCGACCGGACTGTGCTGCTGGTGGGGACGGTCGCGGAGCTTATGTCGGTGAAACCCGCCGCCCGAAGATCCTGCGCGATGCGCTCCTTGTCGTGATAGCCGAAGGGGACACGGTTGAGGAAAGTCGGCGGGTTGTCGGGGAACAAGGCCGCTACCGCCCGAGCCAGGACGTCAGAGACGGGGTTGGCCTCGATCCGGTCCCAGACGTTGAACAGGAAGACCCCGCCGGGCCGGAGCACCCGGCGCGCCTCGCGATAGCCGGCAAGGCGGTCGGGGAAGAACATCACGCCGAACTGGCAGGCGACGAGGTCGAAGCTGGAATCGGCGAAGGGCAGCGCCTGCGCATCGGCCTGCCGGAAGCTCACCCGCGGCGAATCCACCCGCGTTGCGGCCACGTCGAGCATCGCCTGGTTGAGGTCGGTGGCGATGATCTCCGCCTGCGGGACCGCGCGCGCGATCTCGGCCGTTACGGCGCCGGTGCCGGCAGCGGTTTCGAGGATCCCCTGCGGCTGGAGCGCGGCGATGCGGGACGCCAGATCGCGCGCGTAAGGCTCGAAGAGCAACGGCACCAGGTGCCGGTCGTAAAGCGCCGGTATCGAGCCGGCGAAGAGCGCGTCGGCGGAGGTCATGGCTACTCGCTCGATGTTGAATGGCGGTTTGAGAGACATAGCACGACAATTACGTCTTGGGCGAGCCGCCAGGAGCAACCCCGCGCCCCTCACTTGCCCGCCCGGCGCTGTCGGCCTAGCGCAGCGGGGGTGGCTGAGCGGGGCGAACACTTCGACGTTCTGATCGTCGGCGCCGGCATCTCCGGCATCGACGCCGCTTACCACCTGCAGAAGCGCCTGCCCGGCAAGAGCTATGCGATCCTCGAAGCGCGCGACGCGATCGGCGGCACCTGGGACCTGTTCCGCTACCCCGGCGTGCGCTCCGATTCCGACATGTACACGCTGGGCTTCCCGTTCCGCCCGTGGCGCGGCGACAAGGCGATCGTCGAGGGGCCGGAGATCCGCGCCTATGTCGAGGAGACGGCAAGGGCGTTCGGCATCGACCGCCACATCCGCTTCGGTCGGAAGGTGAAGCGCGCCGACTGGTCGTCGCATGAGGCGCGATGGACGGTGGAAGTCGAAGGGGAGGGCAGGCTGACGTGCCGCTTCCTCCACCTGTGCAGCGGCTATTACGACTATGACAGCGGCTATCGGCCCGAATGGCCGGGGGAGGCGGCGTTCGCCGGCCGGATCGTCCACCCGCAGCACTGGCCGCAGGATCTCGATCATGCCGGCAAGCGCGTTGTCGTGATCGGCAGCGGAGCGACGGCGGTCACGCTCGTCCCGGCGATGGCCGAGACGGCGGCGCACGTGACGATGGTCCAGCGCTCACCGAGCTATGTCGTGTCGCGGCCGTCCCGCGACGCGCTAGCGCCGCGGATCGGCGCGCGGCTGACCAGGGCCAAGAATGCCGCTCTGGGCCTGTTCTTCTTCAACCTGGCGCGGCGGCGGCCGGAGCGCACGCGCGCCAGGCTGCTCGACATGGCGCGCCGCGAGCTTCCCGAGGGTTTCGACCTCGAGCGGCATTTCGGCCCGCGCTACAACCCCTGGGAGCAGCGGCTCTGCCTGATCCCGGACGGCGACCTGTTCCGGTCGATTCGCGAGGGCAAGGTGGCGGTGGCGACGGGCGAGATCGAATGCTTCACCGCCGCCGGCATCCGGCTTCGCTCGGGCGAGGAGATCGCCGCCGACATCGTCGTCACGGCGACCGGACTCAACCTCAAGCTGATGGGCGGCATCGAGGTGAGCGTGGACGGCGAGCGGCGCGAGCCGGGCGGGCCGCTGGTCTACAAGGGCATGATGCTCGAGGACCTGCCGAACCTCGCTTTCTCCTTCGGCTACATCAACGCCTCCTGGACGCTGAAGTGCGACCTTACGGCGCGCTACCTGTGCCGGCTGCTGCGCTACATGGACACGCACGGTTTCGCCGTCTGCACGCCGCGCGTCGGCGCCGCGGAGGTCGAGCGCAAGCCGCTGCTCGATTTCAGCTCCGGCTACATCGCCCGAGCCGCAGCGGTGCTTCCGACGCAGGGAAGCGAGGCGCCGTGGCGCGTGCCGCAGAATTACTTCCACGACGTGATCACGCTCGGTTTCGGCCGCGTCCAAGACGAGGCGATCGAGTTTCGCTGAGGCTGGCGCTCTCAGGGCCCGGCGGCGGCATCGCCGAAGCGATTCGAGCCCGGCATCCCCTCCCCGGCGAGAATGACGACCAGGGCGATGAACGCCACCCAATAAGCGAGGCTGTTGAGCGCGCTCAGCAGCGTCAGCGCAGACGGCGCGGCGCCGAGGTCCATCATCGCGCGCATCGCCGCCGGACCCACGAGGGCACCCGCCAACTGGAAGGGGACCGGCAGGAGCCCCCACCAGCCCGACCGGTCACAGTCGTGGAGGCGGCGCACGACCGCCGCCGTCCACAGGAAGAGCGAGACCAGGCCGAGCATGGCCGTCGGCATCAGCAGCACGCCAAAATCCGGCATGAGTTCGGGCGGAAGCGCCGCCGGCTGTCCCGGCTGCGGCTGCGGCAGCCCCTCGGGATGCTTCTGCAGATAGGCCACGATGCGGTTCATCATGTCCATCAGCACCGGCACCATCAGGATGATTCCGGCGACGGCCCCGGCCAGGAAGACCGCGATCGCGTAGGGCCAGAACAGGGCGCGCGACTCGCGTCCCGAGAACTCGAAAAGCCGCGCGAGATTGTACCGGATCGATGCGAAGACCACTGACTGCCCCCTCCGACGGTGCCGCACAGGGAGCTTAGGCCCGGCGCGGGAGGAGTAAAGGCGCCGCCGCGGTTGACGGGCCGGCGGACGCCCGGCAGTGACGTTTACGTAAAGGAGAATGGTCAGATGGCCGAGCTGGATATGTTCCGCGCCGAGACCCGCGCCTGGCTCGAGGCGAACTGCCCGGTCGAAATGCGCGAGCCGATGCGCGACGAAAGCGACATGTGCTGGGGCGGGCGCAATCCGGTCTTCAAGAACGAGGCGCAGAAACGCTGGATGGAAGTCATGGCCAAGCGCGGCTGGACGGTGCCGGACTGGCCCGAGGATTACGGCGGCGGCGGCCTCTCGGCGGCCGAGACCAAGGTGCTCAAGCAGGAGATGGCGCGGATCGGGGCGCGCAACCCGCTGATGAGCTTCGGCATCTCGATGCTCGGGCCGGCGCTGCTGAAATATGGCAGCGAGGAGCAGAAGCGCCGCTTCCTGCCCGAGATCGCGCGCGGCGAGATCCGCTGGTGCCAGGGCTATTCCGAGCCGAACGCCGGGTCCGACCTCGCCTCGCTGCAGACGCGCTGCGAGGACAAGGGGGATCACTGGCTGGTCAACGGGCAGAAGGTGTGGACCAGCTATGCCGACAAGGCGGACTGGATCTTCTGCCTGGTGCGTACGGACTTCCAGGCGCCCAAGCACAAGGGGATCAGCTTCATCCTGTTCGACATGGCGTCGCCCGGAGTGTCGACCAAGCCGATCCTGCTCATCTCGGGCTACTCGCCCTTCTGCGAGACCTTCTTCGACGACGTGAAGGTGCCCAAGGACCAGGTGGTCGGCGAGGTCAACAAGGGCTGGGACGTCGCGAAGTATCTGCTCGGCCACGAGCGCGAGATGATCAGCGGCATGGGGCTGGGCGGGATGAGCGGGTCGCTCGGCGAGGCGCTGAAGGACTCGCTCGCCGCCGATCCGGTGCTCCGCGCCGACGTGGCGCGCTTCGACGTCGATGCCATGGCGTTCCGCGCGATGAGCGAGCGCTTCATCGACGAGCTCAAGGCCGGGCAGGCGCATCCGGCGCAGCCGTCGATGATGAAATATGCCGGGACCGAGCTCAACAAGGCGCGCCACGAGCTGGTGATGGCCGCGGGCGGCTCCGACTCGCTCGAATGGGAGAGCGAGCGCTCGAAGAACGGCAAGGCCGCGCGCGAATGGCTGCGCACCAAGGCCAATTCGATCGAGGGCGGCACCAGCGAAGTGCAGCTCAACATCATCGCCAAGCACATCCTCCAGCTGCCGGGGGCGTGACCGAATTCCCTCTCCCCTTCAGGGGAGAGGGTGAGGGAGAGGGGGAGTCTCCGTGCGAGACCAGCTGCTTCTGGAAAGAGCCAAGTCGATGCGGCGTGAGCTCACGGAGCCGGAGCGCAGGCTATGGAATGTTTTGCGAGCAAAGCGGTTCGACGGCGCAGGCTTTCGTCGTCAGGTGGTGATCGGCAACGCCATCGCCGACTTCGCCTGCCGGAGGCCGAACATGCTCGTGGTCGAGGTGGACGGAGAATCTCACGCGGAGCAACGGGAATATGATCAACGCCGGACGGCGGAACTTGAGAAGCGAGGATATCGGGTGATGCGATTCACGAATTCCGAGGTCATGACGAACCTCGATGGCGTTCTGCTGACGATTCAGAGGGCGCTTCAGACTCCCCCTCTCCCCGGCCCTCTCCCCGCAAGCGGGGAGAGGGAGTAATGCCGCTCTATCTCACCGACGACCAGGTCATGCTCCGCGACACGGCGCGAAGCTTCATGGCCGGGGAAGGCGGGATCGCCAAGGAGCTTCGGCGCTGGCGCGACATCGGCTGCAAGGACGGGTTCGGTCACAGATTGTGGAAGCAGTTCGCGGAGATGGGGTTCACCGGCATCCTGATCGACGAAGCGGACGGCGGGCTGGGGCTCGGGCAGGTCGAGGCGGGGATCGTGCTCGAGGAGATCGGGCGCAACCTTACGCCCTCGCCCTTCCTGGTGAGCGCCGTGGCCTTCGTCGAGGCGATCAAGGGAAGCGCGAGCCGCGAGCGATGGTTTCCGGGCATCCTCGCCGGCGAGACCGTCGCCGCCCTCGCCGTTGACGAGGGGCCCAAGCACCGGCCCGAGGGGATCGCCATGCGCGCCGAACGCTCCGGCAACGGCTTCGCGCTGAGCGGGCGCAAGCAGTTCGTCGTCCAGGGCGCTTCGGCCGACGTGACCCTGGTGGCGGCCCGGACGGACGAGGGGCTGACTCTGTTCGCCGTCGAGAAAGGCGCGAAAGGGCTGGAGGTGGAGGGCGTCCGCCTGGCCGACTCCAGCATCGGCGCGCGCATGACGTTCGACCGCGTCGAGGTCGACGCCGACGCCGTGCTCGGCGAAGTGGGCGGCGGCGAGGCGATCCTGACGCGCGTGCTCGACGCCGGGCGCGCGGGCGCGGCCGCCGAGCTGGTCGGCGCCGGCTCGGCGGCGATGGACATGACGGTCGATTACCTCAAGCAGAGGAAGCAGTTCGGCCGGCTGATCGGCGAGTTCCAAGCGCTTCAGCACCGGGCGGCGCACCTCTATTCCGAGCTCGAGATCGCGCGGGCGGCGACGCTGAAGGCGCAGCAGCTGATCGACGAAGGCAGCGGCGAGGCCTCGGCGATGGCGTCGGTCGCCAAGGCCAAGGCGGGCGCCGCCTCGACGCTGGCGGTGCAGGAGGGCGTGCAGATGCACGGCGGCATCGGCATGACCGACGAATATGATATCGGCCTCTACATGAAGCGCGACCGGGTGCTGAACGAGCTGTTCGGCGATCCCGCCTATCATGCGGACCGGCTGGCGCGGATGAAGGGGTATTGATGGAAGGAGCGTCATCCTGAACTTGTTTCAGCATCCAGTCTCGAGCAGCGGTGCGGGTGACGACCTGGACCCTGAAACAAGTTCAGGGTGACGAAGGTGCCCCTCGACCCTGAATCCTTCGAACTGCTCCTCGACACGGTCCGCCGCTTCGTGGCCGAGCGGCTGCGGCCGCTGGAGGAGCGGGTGGACCGGGAGGATGAGGTGCCGGCGGAGGTGGTCGGCGAGATGCGGGAAATGGGGCTGTTCGGCCTGTCGATACCCGAGGAATATGGCGGCCTCGGCCTCACGATGGTCAAGGAAGTGCGGGTCGCGCTCGAGCTTGGGCGGACCACGCCGGCTTTCCGCTCCACCTTCGGCACCAATGTCGGCATCGGCAGCCAGGGGCTCGTCATGGCCGGCAGCGACGCGCAGAAGCGCGAGTGGCTGCCGCGCATCGCCTCCGGGGAGGTGATCACCAGCTTCGCGCTGACCGAGCCGGGCGCCGGCTCCGACAGCGCCTCGGTCCAGACGCGTGCGGTGCGCGACGGCGAGGTTTACCGCCTCAGCGGCACCAAGCGCTTCATCACCAATGCCGACAAGGCTTCGCTGTTCACCGTCATGGCGCGCACCGGCGAGCCGGGCGCCCGCGGCGTGTCGGCGTTCCTCGTACCGGCGGACTTGCCGGGCGTGAGCGTCGGCCGGCCCGAAAAGAAGATGGGCCAGCAGGGCGCCCATGTCTGCGACGTCAATTTCGACGAGGCGCCGGTGCCTTCGGCCAACCGGCTCGGCGAGGAAGGCGAGGGTTTCAAGATCGCCATGCGGGTGCTCGACCGCGGCCGCCTTCACATCGCCGCGGTCTGCGTGGGGATTGCCGAGCGGCTGATCGCCGACGCCGTCGGCTACGCGGCCGAGCGCCGCCAGTTCGGTAAGCCGATCGCCGACTTCCAGCTCATCCAGGCGATGATCGCCGATTCCAAGACCGAAGCGATGGCGGCCCGCGCGCTGGTGCTGGAAGCCGCCGTCCTGAAGGACCGCGGCGAGCCGATCACGCTCGAAGCGGCGGCGGCCAAATATTTCGCCAGTGAGATGGTAGGCCGAGTCGCGGATCGGGCGGTGCAGATCTACGGCGGCGCCGGCTATATCGCCGATTACGGCATCGAGCGTCTTTATCGCGACGTTCGCCTGTTCCGGATCTACGAAGGCACCAGCCAGATCCAGCAGCTCGTCATCGCCCGAGAGACCATGAAGCGCGGCGGGTGACGGCTGGCGTACGGGCTCTGCGGCGCATATGCTAAGCAACCAGTCCGGAGGCGAAGAATGAGAAGCTGGCTCTTGTTCGTACTTGCCGCGGCCGGCGCCGCTCCGGCGCACGCGGACCTGACCGCCACCTACGTAGCCGTCAATCCCGAGATGGACTTTACCATGAAGGTGGAGGTAGCGGCGAACGGCGATCTTCGCGCGGACTCGGACATGCCGGGGGTTTATTTGGTCAAGCACGGCGGCTCGACTTATTTCGTGTTTCCGGACCAAGGTGGCCCAGCGGTGATCGACCTTGAGGACGCCGTTACCCTCCTGGAGGAAGAGTTAAGCAGGATCGACCCGGATTTCTGCGAGGGCGCGGCGCAGGCAGGTTCCGCGTTGACGCTGAGGCCGCGCGGAACCGTGACGGTCGGCGGACGGATCGGGGAGGCCTATGCGACGGCGGGCCGCCCCGCGTCGCGGCCTGATGTTGTCATCAGCCGCGATCCGTCCCTGGCGCCGATTGGGGCCGCTATGGCCGCGCAATATCGGGTGAGCATGACGCTGATGCGGCAATGCCCGTCGGCCGTGCCGATGTTCACGCAGATGCAGGAACTGCTGGATAGCGGTGCCCCGCTGCAGATCGGGCCGATGCGCCTCGACAGGATCGACACCGCTGCTATCGATCCGGCGCGGTTCCTCCTCCCGGCCGCCCCGGCGACGCGCGAGGAAGCGCGAGCGCTGATGACTAGGAACAGGCTCTCGCCCGTGGGCATAGAGGTCCAGCCGCCGCACTAGTCCCGATGCCGGCGCGGAGGGAGTTACGCTCCCCGCCGCAGCAGCACGTTCATCTGCGCCGAGGCGATCGGCTTGGTGCGGTCCTGCTGCCAGGCGTGGGCCTCCACATTGGCGACGCGGGTGCCGAGGCGGGTGACGGTGGCGGCGGCGAAGGTGTCCTGCTGCGTGCCGCCGCGCATGAAGCTGACGGTGACGTTGATCGGCTTCACCGCGACCTTTTCCGACTCGCCCAGCTCATCCTGGACGGCGCCGATCGCCGCGAATTCCAGCAGGCCGGCTATTGCGCCTCCGTGCAGGTAGCCGGGACGGCCGAGCACCACGTCGCCGAACGGCATGACGAACTGGAGCTCGCCGTCGTCGGCCCGGCGGGTGCTGATGCCGAGGAACTGTGCGTAAGGCGGAAGCGGGTCCATTACCCGTCGCCTATCGCCCGCAATCAGGCGGCGCAACGCTCGGTGCGGGCGACGAAGTGCAGGTCGGCGAAGGCGGCGCGGGCGCGGCTGCCCGTATTGTCCGTGTCGCTGGCGATGGCGAGCTGGATCGGCCGGCCGCGGCCGCCGAACGCCCGCGCGAAATCGGCGCCGACGTCGGCCCGCTCCGACACCCACTCGCCGGCGCGGGTCGCGCCCGTCTCGGCGACGATCATCTCGACGCGATCGGTATAGGCGCTCCGGCGATGGACGCCGACCGCGTTGCGGTTGTCCCAGACATAGTTCAGCGCGGCGTCGGGAATGGCGGAGCCGAACAGCCGCCGGCCGAGCGCCAGCCGCATGCGGGCGGCAAGGCTGAGCGCGCTGTCGGGCATGTCGAAGGCGACATAGACCCGGGCGGCATAATCGTCGCCGGCGCGGGTGCGCATGTCCGCCCGGGCTACCGGGGCGTCGATCCGCCAGCGCCAGCACAGGATCGGCGTTACGGCCAGGTCCACCGCCAGCGGGCGGGCGAGCAAGGCCATCGCATTGTCGGCGCGCGCCTCGACGGCGCCGACTCCGCCGATCGTCGCGAGGCTGTAAATGGTGGGGCGCGCTTGCTTGTTGACCCGGACCACCCGCCATGGCGCGGGCGGTGCCCCTTGTCCGGAAAAGCGCCCGACCCAGACCGGCGCCGCCGCCACCGCGGCCGCCGCGAGAAGGAGCTTGAGGATCATCGGACGTGCTGCCTCGCAAGATCGGCCGGTTCGTCGATGTCGTGCAACGTTTCGAGGACCGAAACGGACCAGCCGAGCTCGCCGATGCGCGCCAGCGTCTCGGCCGCCACCGAGGCCGTGCTCCAGGCGATGCCCTCGAACAGGCTGGGGTGGAAGCGGCGCAGGCCGAGCAGCGCATAGCCGCCGTCCACCGTCGGGTGAATGACGGCGTCGCGGCCCCGGAGCTGCGCGGCGGCCGCGCTCAGGCGCGCCTCATCGAGCGAAGGGCAGTCGGTGCCGATCAGCAGGACCGGCTCGCCCGCCGCGAGGACGCGCTTCGCCGCCCGCCGCAGCCGCCCGCCGAGCTCGCCGGGTCCTTGCGCGCTCAGGGCCACCCCCGGACCTTGATACCAGTCCCGAGGATCGGGGTCCCCGCACAGCTCGACGGTGAGGCCGGTTGCTGCGGCGGCCTCGAGCGTCTGCTCCAGCATCCTTGCGGCCAGCGCGGCGGCGCCTTGGGCGCCGAGCCGCGGGATCAGCCGGGTCTTCACCTGGCCCGGCACCGGCGCCTTGGCGAAGACGAGGATCCGCGTCACCCGCGCCGCCATCGGTGCCAGCGTTCGGCCCACGCGAGCAGGCGCTCGGGCTTGTGCGCCTTCTTCCACTCGCCGGCGGCATATTTGTTCGCCTCCGCCAGCGTCGGATAGGCGTGGATGGTCCCGAGGATCTTGTTGAGCCCGATACCGTGCTTCATCGCCAGCACCGGCTCGGCGATGAGCTCGCCGGCGCCGGTGGCGACGATCGTCGCGCCGAGGATCCGGTCCTTGCCGGGCTGGACGAGCAGCTTGACGAAGCCGCTGTTCGCGCTCTCGGTCACCGCTCGGTCGAGATGGGAGAGATCGTAACGGACCAGCTCATAGTCGATCCCTGCTTCCCGCGCGGACTGCTCGTTATGCCCGACATGGGCGACCTCGGGATCGGTGAAGGTGACCCAGGGCAGAACCCGATAGTCGGCGCGGAAGCGGCGGACGCTGCCGAACAGGGCGTTGACGGCGGCGAACCACGCCTGGTGGGCGGCGAAATGGGTGAACTGGAGGCTGCCGGCGACGTCGCCGACCAGGTAGATGTTCGGAAACCGGGTCTCGAGGAAGCCGTTCGTCTCCGGCGGCGCCTCCGCATCGATTCCGAGGGCCTCGAGGCCGTAGCCGCTGAGCCGCGGCTTCCGGCCCACGGCGACCAGCAGCTCGTCGTAGGGCAGGTGGATTTCGCGTCCCTCTGCCCCCGCGATCAGCGCCTTTTGCTCGACTCGCAGCGCCTGGTGTCCGGTGAGCAGCGCCACACCTTCGTCGGCGAGGCGGCGGGCGATGACGGCGGCCGCATCGTCATCCTCCTTGGGCAGGATCCGCTTGCCGCCCTGGACCAGAGTCACCGCCGAACCGAGCCGGGTGAAGGCCTGCGCCATCTCCACGCCGATCGGCCCGCCGCCGACGATCACCAGGCGCTTGGGCAGGGTTTCGCGGCGCTCGAGCGCCTCCCACATTGTATCGCTGGTGAGATAGCCCGAGTCGGCGAGCCCCGGGATCGGCGGGAGGACCGGCTCGCCGCCGGCGGCGATGACGATCGAACGCGCGGTGAGGCGCTCGCCGTTCACCTCCACCGTCCAGGGATCCACGAGGGTCGCGTAGCCCTGGCGGACATCGACGCCGAGTGAAGTGTAGCGCTCGACGCTGTCGGCCGGAGCGATGTGTTTGATGATGTCGCGCACGCGGCGCATCACGGCGGGGAAATCGACTTGAGGCTCGGCGCACGCCAGGCCGTAGCGGGTCGAGGTGCGCATCTCGTGGGCGGCGCGGGCGCTTCGGATCAGCGCCTTGGAAGGCACGCAGCCGGTGTTGAGGCAATCGCCGCCCATCTCCTTGGCCTCGATCAGCGTCACCTTCGCGCGCACGGCGGCGGCGATGTAGGCGGTGACGAGGCCGCCGGCCCCCGCGCCGATGACGATGAGGTTGCGGTCGAACCGCTTCGGCCGCTTCCAGCCGCGATAGACCCGCCGCCGCTTCAGCGCGCCGACCGCCGCCTTGGCGATAAGCGGGAACAGGCTGAGCAGAATGAGCGAGCCGATCAGCCCCGGCGTGGCGATGTCGCTCAGCGTTCGGATCTGCGCGAGCTGGGTCCCGGCATTCACATAGACGAAGGTCGCCGGGAGCATGCCGATCTGGCTGACCAGGGCAAAGCGAAGCATGCCCATGCGCGTCAGGCCCATGGCGAGGTTGATGAAGAAGAAGGGAACCGCGGGGTTCAGCCGCAAGGCGAGCAGGTAGAAAATGCCGTCCCGCTCGAGGCCGCGGTCGATCGCCTGCATCCGCTCGCCGAAGCGGCGCTCGACCCAGTCGCGAAACAGGTAGCGCGAGCCGAGAAAGGCGAGGGTGCCGCCGAGCGTCGAGGCGAAGGAGACGATCAGGACGCCGAGCCACAGTCCGAAGATCGCGCCGGCACCGAGCGTCAGGATGGTCGCTCCGGGGATGGAGAGCGCGATGGCGGCGACGTAGACCAGGAAGAACAGGCTCACGACCAGCAGCGGGCGCGTGACCAGCAGTGCGGCGAGATCGGCGTGGCGCGCCCTCAGGCCCTCGAGCGAGAGGTACTGGCGAAGATCGAAAAGGAAGAAGGCGGCGACGAGCGCCGCCGCGAGCAGCGCGAGGGCGGCGCGCGTGGCGGTTCGGCGGGTCATCGGCGATTCACGCGGGGCGCAGAACCAGGCGGCGCAGAAGCGCGGCCGAGGCGATCACGATCAGCACGGCCAGCCCATGGAAGCCGAGGTCGATCATGGTGATCGCGAACGGGTGGAAGAACTGGAGCAGGAAGGCGGCGAGGGCCGCGATGCCCAGGCCGCCGAGCGTCGCCACCGGCGTCGGCTCGATCGGCCGCGCCCGCGACAGCAGCCACAGGACGGGAATTCCGACCGCGAGGCTCGCGACGAGGATGAAGATAAGGCAGTCGGGATGGCCGGCGCTTCCCCAGCCGTCCAGCCCGTGCCTCATCAGCCCCTGGTAGCAGCCGGCGCCGCTGAGCAGGACCCAGAGCACCAGGCTCGGCAGCGGTGCGAGCAGCCAGCCGCGCGAGCCGCCCGGCACGGACAAGGCGAAGGCGCCGCAGATCGCG